>NZ_JBYMAP010000044.1:0-23688 GCF_057766305.1 Methylomonas sp. BG-2
GATTGGGTGCTTTGTTGTACATGACCGCTGGAGATCTTGAAGAAGACAGCCCGTTGCGCAATTTACCTTCCCGCGCTTACTACGGCGTCAATGATGACAACGCCATCGCTTTGCGTTTATTGGGTGTTCCTCGCATGGCGGCTACCCCCTTAGCCAACGCAATGGGGGCAATTGGCAAACAATCTTTATCTGAAGTAAGAAACAAACTGAGCCAAATGGAGGCTAAAGCATGGGTGAATGCTTTGGGTAATGAATCAGGGCGTATTTATTACGCAATTTGGAAGCAACTCGAAAGTTAGCGTTATTAGCCATTAGCCTTGAGGGAATTGAGTATTCCAAGAGCAACACGCTTACAAATAACTGTCGAGACGAGAACGCCGATCCGTTGACCGATCTGATCCGGCAAGGGGCGCAAGTTAATTGAACAAGCGCTCGAGGCCGAAGTGGCGGCCTATCCGGAAGCCTTCAGCGAGCGAAACTGAACGATGGCCGAGCGGCGGCGGTTCGCAGATTTTCAAAAAGCCTGTCAGCCCGTTCGCGGCAACCATACTCGAAAGCAAGTACCCGTACCGACTGTGCTTTTCACCTCTATCCGGCCATTGTGCTTATTCACGATCCCGTAGGATAACGATAGGCCCAAGCCGGTGCCCATGCCCACCGCCTTGGTGGTAAAGAACGGATCGAAGATTTTTCCGAGCTGTTCGGGCTTGATGCCTTTGCCGGTATCTTCCACCTCAACCCAGACATTATTCTCGTCATGACCGGTGCGTAGCGTAATTCGACCGTGGCCCTCGATCGCTTGTACCGCGTTGATCAGCAGGTTCATGAAAACCTGGTTGAGTTGGGACGCGATGCAGTTGATCTCGGGGATGGCGCCATATTCCTTGACGACCTCGGCTTTGTACTTGATTTCGTTCCATACCACGTTAAGCGTGCTGTCGAGACCCGACTCAAGATTGGCCGATTGCTTTTCCAATTCGCCAACGTGAGAGAAATCCTTCAAATCCTTTACGATGCGCCGCACTCGCTGCAAGCCGTCGAGGGATTCCGCCAGAAGTTCGGCGATGTCGCCGCGCAGATAGCCGATATTAATTTCCTGCTTCAGACGGGTAATTTCTTGTAGCGCCTCATTGACCAGCGTACCTTCGATTTCTTCGTAAGCCGCCAGTAGTCTGAGTATCCCGTCGACATACTCTTGCAAGGTACTCAAGTTGGAGTTGACGAAACCAATGGGGTTGTTGATCTCGTGAGCCACACCGGCCGCGAGCTGACCAATCGACGCCATTTTTTCGGATTGCAACAGTTGCATCTGGGTTTCTTCGAGCTGCCTGATCAGGTCTTCTTGACGCGCCTTCTCGGCCAGCAGTTGGGTATTTGCCATTTGCAAGGAAGCCGTGCGCTTTTGCACCTGCTCTTCGAGCTTATCTCGGGAGTCGCGCAACGCTTCTTCCGCGCGTTTGTGTTCGGTGATATCGTTGAAGCCGAAGACCCGGCCAATGATGTGCTCACCCAGATATTGCGGCCGCGACCGGCATTCGAAAACCCGGCCATCCTTGAGACTGAGGATATCTTCGGTTTCGCTGTTGCCGACCAACTCCCGGAGACGCACACGAAATGCTTCCGGCTCGACGACCAGCCCGGCAATGAACTCGATAATATCCGCTTCCTCCCTCTCAAGCAGCAAGTCGTCCGAAATGCCCCACATGCTACTGAACTGACGGTTCATGTTGGCGATCTTGCCATGCCAATCGATGACCAGTATGCCATTGCCTGTCGATTCCAGCGTTGCCCTCAGTTGCGACAATATCTGGGCCAGGGCATCCTCGGCCTTGTGTTCGTTCTGTACGTCCCTGGCCTGAATCAGAATCAGCGGGCTCCCTTCATGCCGAATGACCTTGACGGATTTGGTCACCGCCAGCATCGAACCATCGGCGCATTGGTAAAGTCCATCCTGGGTCTCGATATCCAGATATTGGCCGTTACGGACATCTTCCCAATAAAAGACGTCTTGCAATGAACTTTCGATATCCGTGATGGCCATCGCAAGCAATTCGGCTCCGGAATAGCCAAGCATCTTCTCTACAACCCTGTTGGCGACGATGATCCGCAACTCGGTGGGTTCAACCAGCAGCATCATATTCTGGCTGTAATCAATCATCAGATGTTCGAGGCTGCTCATCTGGCTTGCTCCTGCCCAGGTTGGCTCGGGTCGAAATAATAATTGACCCGTTTGCGAGGACTCAGGTAATTGTAGATTTCCCGCGGCACCTGTGCCGGTCTGATCGCCTTCGCAATATTCGCATCCGCTTCGCACGCCATGTCCACCAGGATCGCTTCATCCCTGGGAATATCCGCGTCGTAGATGAGCACCAGCGGTTTCATCGGCTTGGCGGTATTGACGGTGACGACCATGCCGATCGCGCCATTGGAAAACTGCACGATCGTGCCGGGCGGATAAACCCCAAGACAACGGATGAAGACCTGGAGCAGTTTCTGATCGAATTTGTTGCGCAACTTGGCGAACATCGTCGACAGAGCCTCATGGGGCGTCAGTGCATCGTTAATATTCATCGGGTTGCAAAGTTCATCGTAATGGTTGGCAATGACGACAATGCGGGAAAGCAAACCGATCGCTTCGCCCTTGAGTTTACTCGGGTAGCCGGTCCCATCGAACAATTCGTGATGTTCGCTGATGATGGTCAACACGGCTGGGGCAAGCCCCAGCCGCTGGCCGATACCCACGCCGTACTGGCAATGCATTTCGAATAAATGGCGCTCGGCTTGATTGAGTGGCTCCTTTTTCATCAGGATTTTTGATGGAATCTCCTTATGGCCAATATCGTGGAACAGTGCGCCTATTCCCAAGGTGCTGACCAGCTCTTGCGGTAACTCGATGTCGCGAGCCATCATCAGGGACAGCATGGTGACATTCAAGGAGTGGTAATACATTTCCTCGGCGCCCGCCTTGCCTATCATGACGTGTATGGCGAGTTCCGGCGCGGAAAGCAGCGAATCGACAATTTGGTCTACTAATTGTCCTGCCTTTCGCACAGTTTCCGCCGGCATCGTAAACAGGTTTTTCTCGATACCCTGAATCGTTTTAGCGGTAGTGACGAAGGCATTTTCAATCCGCGCCGCCGCCTCTCGTTGCCGCTGGATTCGCTCGACCAGCGCGGCCTTGGCCGCCAACACCGGCGAAATGTCGGGCTTGGCTTGTTCCGGTGTTGGCTGAATCGGTTGTGTCTTTTGAGGTAGCGGACTGACGTCGCTGAGAACCGGATCGTAACGAATCGACTTGAGCCCAAGACTCTGGATAGTCTTGATCTGAGCCTCGTTCTTGATCTTGAAATTGCTGAACGAGAACGGGTGATCGAACCACTTGAGATCGAGGTGGATATACAACCCGATCCGCAGCTGATCCATGGTAATGTTGAAGTTATCTGGCATCGGTATCGACAATCCGATCTACTTGTGTCAAATGGAATAATGCGGAATTCATGCCGTTTCGACCCCCGGCCACTCAAGGTTTTGCGATCAGTCTTCAGAATGATGTCAGCGCCGCCGCGGTGTGTTTGAGCGGAAGCCTCTTCGACATTGTCGTGCCTTGACGGGATTGCTCTCCAAATTGATGTACCCGTGGTCATTGGTATTCATGCCGCTGGGCTGTTGCGCAGCCGACCACGACGACTAACCGTTCTGGAAAACCCCTGTGAAATGCCGCACCCAAGGTTGGGATTTACGATACGGGTCGTCTGGAGTGCATTCTCCGCCGAATTCCTTCGGATTACGACACTAATTTTCAGTCTCTGTCAATGCGGGCTTGCACGCTATCATAACCACTCCGGTAATTACCACGGGATTGATGGAGTGACATCGATCGTTCACAAGTTCCGGTTAGTCGGATCATTGGCCGGCCGACTAGGTGATGGCTTGCCTAACTTTCTGAAAAGATTTTCGCCCCGGAGAATACAACAAATCGGCGTGGAAGCGGCTTTAGCCGCGATTCAGGGCGTTCGGATACCGGTATGTCAGTAGTTTTGCCCAACGATTGAGTGCAAGGCTTATCACCGAATACTCGGGTTGCTGCAAATTTGCGGAAAAGTAGGTTAGCAGTAGCCGTCGGCATTCAGCAAACCCGGCATCAGGCTGTCAACGAAGCTGGCGAAGCGGCGCGATAGCCGCTCGGGGGCCGGCGGGGTTTTATCCTCGAAGACTTCGATCAGCTCGATAAACCAGCCGACCACGTCGGCGGCAAATACCGGTTGCAGGCTGTAGGGCGGCGCGCAGAATTTCAGGTAGCCGGCCAGCGCTTGCGGGTGCTCGGCAAACAGCATCCTGGCGGCGGCGCGGCTGGATTCGGCGCCGACCATCGGCAGAAAGCCGGCGGCGTAAATTTGGGCGTAGACCTGTTGGGCGCAAACCGCGCGTTGCAACGGGTCGGTGATCGGCGATTGGCTGCCGCCCAAAAACAACGCGCATTGGACGGCGGTACTCAGCGCGGTGAAATACACGAACGGAAATTGCAGGCCGACGCCCTTGCAAATCAGCTCGTAAAAACGTTGAGTGCCGTCGCCGCTTATCGAGCCGTTGGCCGGATAGTGCACAAAGCAGCCCGGCCCCGGCTGGCTGACGAAGTCGCCCAGCGCCAGCCGATTCAATTCCCACAAATCTTCCGCCAAGGTCAGGCCGTGCAGCGGCGTCGCGGCCAGAAATTGCAGGGCGTGATTCAGTGCGCCGCGCCGCGAGGCGTTGTACATCGTCGCGCGGGCCGCTTCGGGGTGCCAGGCCGGCAGGCGCTCGGCCGGCGTGGCGCCTTGCATCGCCGCTTGGCTGACATTGACCAGCTTGCCGTCGCCGATGTCCACGAAGGTGCTGCCGACCTCGGCACAGCTGAGTTTGGCGTCGCCGCGCAGCAACTGGAAAGCGTCGTCGTGGTAGCTCGGCGACATCCAATCGTCGTCGGCCATCATCGCGCAATACGGCAGGTCGCGGCACCAATCGAATAAATAACGCAGATTGCCGGCGCCGCCGACGTTGGTCTGGTGGGCGACCGCGAAGATGAAGGGATTCATTGCCCGGATGCGCGCCAGAAATTCGCGCTTTTCCGGGGTTTCGCTGTTGTCGGCGATCAGCACCACGGTTTCCTCGTTGGCGGTGCCGACCAGCGAGGCGATCACCGACCGCGCCATCGGCGTCCAACGCGCGGTGGGTAACAAAATCGCGGCTTGCGCGGAGGCGGGCAGTGCCGGCGCGTGCAGGCTGCCGGTCGGCAGCAGCGGGACGTCGTATATCATCGAGGCTTGGTCGGGGTTGGATGTTACGCCGGCACGCGGCGCAGAAAGCCGTCCGGCGAGGCGGTGATGGCGATTTTGTGTTCCAGGGTTTTGTCGATCTCGAAATTCAGCACCTTGCCGTCGGCGGCTTGGCGGCCTTCGCCGCGCAGCAGGCGCAGATATTCCCAAACTGCGGTTTTCGGGTTGTTGCCCTTGTCCCAGGGGCGGTCGCGGCAGAAGCCTTCCGGCAAGTCTTCGACGCCGGTGTCCCACACCACGCAATAGCTGTCTTCCGAGGTCAGCGGCGCGTAAGCTTCCAGTTCGGCCAGCACATGGTCGTGGGTGTGGTTGGAGTCCAAAAAGACCAGAATACGTTGGGCTTGGGCGGCGCGGGCCTTGACGGTGGCGATGACGTCCGGCGCGATCGACGATCCCTGGAGGGTCTCTATTTTATGCGCCAGCGGATGGGCTTCGATGGCAACGCGGTTGTGGGGACGGATGTCGATGTCGATGCCCAGTACCTTGCGCGGGCTTTGCAGCGGGTCCAGCGCTTGGCCGGCGGCGACTGCGTCGCAGTAGTCAAGCAGAGCCAACATCGAAGCACTCAGCACCAGCGAGCCGCCGTGGGCGATGCCGGTTTCGACGATCAAGTCCGGCTTTACCCGCCAAATCAATTCCTGAATCGCATAAACGTCCTGCGGCACCTGGATGACCGGCCGGCCCAGCCAGGTAAAGTTCTGGGCGTAGTTGTGGCGGATGGACTCGCGCACCCAGATGTTGGAGAGTCCGATGAAATCGCGGTCAGTGCCGATCCGGCGAATGTTGTCGGCGACGTAAGTTTCGAATTGTTTGTTGGCGTCCATCAGAGGTTTCGGTGTGGTAGGGGCGAAATCGGGTGGTTATTCTTTCCAGCAGTACAGCACGGTTTCCATCAGCAGCGGCGAATGATGGCGCAGCGCGAAGCGGTAGCCGGGATCGAGGCTGCGTACGTAGGCCGGTATCTCGAAGATATCGGTGGGAAAATGGTAGACGCTCAGTGCCATTTTGGGGCCGTAACGGAGAATCGTGGCGGCCGCGCCGCGCAACAGCGCCATTTCCAACCCTTCCACGTCGGCTTTGATCAAAGTGGCCGGCGCGCCTTGCAGATAGTCGTCCAGGCTGTAAACCGCGCTGGTTGGCAGGTCGTCGCGGTCGGCGTCGGTCGCGACCAGATTCAAGCTTTGCGCCGGCCCGCTGACGTTGACGCAGGCCATTCGGCCGCTGGCTTCGGCAATGCCGGCGTTGACCAGCACGATTTGACCGTCGTCCAATGCCCACTCCGCCGTCAAGCGTTCGGTTCGCCGGCGCAACGCGGCAAATTGCCGCTCGCCCGGCTCGAAGGCGTGGATGCGTTTGAAGGCGCCGTGGCAGGCCCAGATGAATTTCTCGACGGTGTCGCCGACGTAGGCGCCGGCATCGACGAACACGTGTTGGGCGTCGTCGGCAAATCCCGGTAGGCAAAAATATTGATCGGGGGCTTGCACTTCGCGCAAAGGCGCCGGCGAGCCGCTCAGCCAGGCCAGTACGACGGCGCCCAGGGTTTGGCGGGACGGCTCGTCGGCGAGAAAAGCGTCGTTGATGTCCAGAATGTCTTGATAGCGGCTGACCGCGAAAAACGTATCGAAGCTCAGCGCGGTCAGGCCGGTCGCGGTCAATTGCTCGACGACGGTTTTGGCCGAGTGGCGCGCGGCCACCAGGACCAGGCCGGTTGCGGCAAGCGAGGGGTGCTCCGGCGCCACCACCGGAACGCCGTGTATCGCGGTGTGCCATTTGTCGGGATTGCGGTCCGCCACGCAAACGACGTTGGCGCCCAGGCCTTGAAGATATTGGACGGCCCAGGTGCCGATAAATCCGGCGCCGTAGACGGCGATGCCGGTCGGGAATGCCGCCTGAAAACGGCTGACCATCTGCCGCTGCTCGGCGCGGAGATCGGTGGCGCGCGCCCAAAAATCGCTCAATGGCCGCTCCGTTCGTTGGGCAGGGCGTAGATCACCGCGCCGGTGCCGCACCAACTGTGCAGTCGCAGCAAGAACCGGTAATTCGGCAAGGTTTGCATCATCCATAGGGGCAATTCCCAGAGTCCCTGCGGGTTGTGGTAGGCCGTGGCGACCAGGATAGGGCGGTGGGTCAGCAAGGTCTGCTCGGCGCCCTTCAGCGCATCGAGTTCGCCGCCCTCCAGATGCAGTTTGACGAAGCTCGGGGCAAATTCAAAATCGTCCAGCGCGACGACAGGCAGCTTGCGCTTGCCGAGCGGGGTCAGTTGCGAGGCATAGTCCAAGCCTTCGTAAAACCGACCCATGCCGGTTCGAGCGGCGATGCCGCAATCCATGACCCGCAACCGCGGATCGTCGCAAAGACTCAGTTCGTCCATCGTGATTTCTAGTTGCCCGAGGCTGGTCCGGTCGGGTTCGATCAAGCACAGCTCAGCAAAACGGCCATCGGTCAGTTGGCAAAAGCGCCGGGCGACGCTGCCGGTATGGGCGCCCACATCGATAAAACGCTCCTGGTGGTTCAGGCGATTCAACACCTCGGGAATAAAAAAGCGGTCGTCGGTCGTGACCGGCGCGGCGGAAAACGTCCATTCCTGGCGCAAACGCCGCCAGGCGATGAATTGCAGGTGGTGCGCGCGGGAAACGTCGTCGCGCCAGCCGTCCAGTACTGTCTCGATGCGGTCCAAATCGGTGTCGCTGAAGTCCTCGGCAAACCAGCCGTTGGAGAGCGGATGGCGATCGCGGTATGCTTCGGCGATGTCGTAAAACGGCACGGCATCCTGCCAGCCCTGCCTGGCCAGTTGCTCGGCCACCGGCGTATACGGATCGTTGGCGATGCAGATCGCCAGCAAGGTTTTGGTTTTAAGTTTGTCCGGGACTTCCTCGGGCGCGAGCAACCGGGTTTGTTGCCAGAACGGCTGGTCCGCCAGCTCGTTGGCATGGGCATCGACGACGGTTTGCACGGTCACGCCGATACGCCGGAAGTAAGCATGGGCCAAGCGGCCTAAATTGCCGGCGCCGTACAGCGTAACCGGTTTGTCCACCCGCCGCGGGGCTGCCCGGCTCGGCACTTGCTGTAAGCAGCGCAGCATGCGGCGGGCTTCGGCGGGGCCGGGCAGGTTACTAAATTGCCGGGCTATTTGATTTTGCAAGATCATCGGCTAAGCAGGTTTGCGATCGGGAACACGGCGAATCGGGGCAGTTCAATCGTCCAACAGCGTCCGGATTTGTTCGGCATGGGCGCTGAGATCCACGACGGTCTTGGCGCCGCAGTAATAACAAATCGGCTTTTGGTGTTTCAAATCGCCGCCTAGCATGGTTTTGCGAATGTCGTTGAGAGCGCGGCCTTCCAGGATCTCGCGCAGACTCTGTTGGTTTAGATCGCCGATCGCCAATTCGCCGAAAATGTCGGCGCAGCAGGCCGAAATCTTGCCGTCGAATTTGACGTAGGCCATGTAAAACGGCATCTCGCAGGGCGCATTGGAACCGGCGAAGCCGATTTTTTGGCCGTCGTGGGTATGGAACACCGGCATGTCCTTGAGATGGACCACCTTGGAATGCTCGCACAGCGCTTTCAGGCCGTCCCAACCTCGCTGGAACAGACTGTCGGTGATGCCGTAAAGCTCGGCGTCGGACGATGCCAATTTAATGTAAAGCTGAACGGTTTGGCGTTGCTCGACCGCCTCCGCCGCTCCATAAATATTGCGCATCAACTTGTCGAAAAAGTCCTTGCCCTTGATGGTTTGGTATTCCTCGCGGCTGAAGGCGTCCAGGCTGACGTGGATTTCGTCGACGCCGGAATTCAGCAGTTCTTCAAGTATCTCGGGTTTCAGGATGGTGCCGTTGGTGATGATTCGCAGCTTCTCGGCCAGCCCCAGCGACTTGCAGGCGGACAGCATCGCGGCGATCTTTTTGTTCAGCAGCGGTTCGCCATAGCCGTGAAACTGGATCATCGCCATCTTGTAGGGCAAGGCTTGCAGATCGCCCAGCAGTTTGTCGAACACCGCCTCGCTCATCATGCCCTTGCGGTGGTCGGTGTCGTAACGCCCGGAGTGCATGTCGCAGAAGGTGCAGCTCAGATTGCATTCCGAGGTCGGCTCGACAATCAAGCTCAAGATGCGTTTTTCGGCAAGCGCCTTGAGCAGATTGTCGACCCGGGTCGCGGCGATGTCGATGTTTTTGGCTTCTTGTTTGGTGAGCATGAGCTTTACGCCAGAGTTTGCCGGAGGTTGCGTGGCTCGCGCGGCTCGGATCCAGGCAGATCGGCGAGCGCCCGGCTCCAGGCCCGCAGTCTTGGATTGTCCGGAAAGTACTTCATAAAATGGAATACGCTGCCCTTGGAGCGCTCGAACTCGCCGTGCGTCAGGTCCGCGTCGGCGGCGATGCCGCCGTCGTCGGCGTACGGGCCGTCGGGACTTTGGAAGGCTTTAAACCAGTCGCAGGGGCGGGTGCCGAACGCGGCGGCATAAGCGTGGTGGCGTTTTTCGGCGGTCATCAAACTAAGGTAATGCGCATTGAGTCCGGCAGTCATTTCGGCAAAAGTGTAGCGGGTTCTGGCGAATTCGGCGGCCCGCTGGGCCAATGCCTGGCGTTGCTCGGGCTGCTCGACCAGACTTCTCAGCGCTTTGGCGAAGTCGGCGGGACCGTTGACGACCAGACCGGTGCGGCCGTGGACGACGATTCGGCTTTCCGCCGGGTTGTCGAGCACGATCGGTACGACGCCCATCGCCATCGCTTCGACGAGTGCGTTTTCGGCGGTGCCGTAGTGCAGCGGATTCAGCAAATACACCAGAATGTCGAGTTCGGCCAATTCGGCGACGATGTCCTCGGAATAGCCGGCGAACGCCAGCAAATCCGGCCGGCCGACGGCGGCGCATTGCGCTGCCAGCTCGGCGCGGTTGGCGATGTCGCCGATTAATGTGATCCGTAAATCCGCCAGCGGTACCGCCGCCAGAAATTCGACGAAGCGCGGATGCAGCTTGGCGAAATTCAAGGTGCCAACATAGCCCAGGCGAGGTGGCCTACCCTGACGTTGCGGGATTGGCGGCAAGTCGGCGAGGCCGGCGCTGGATACCACGCCGAGGTTTTGTTTCTCGGCGTCGCTCAAGCCGGCGAAGGCTGGATTCTCCAGCGAGCATTGCGAGGTGAACACGAAGCGGTCCGCGATCGCTGGCAAACCGTCCGGAATACGCGGACTGCCCAATCCGGAAATATGGCACCAAAACAAGGCCCGGTGCGGCGGCAGCTCGGCTTCGCACAAGCTTTTGGGCAGCAGCGGATGGTTCCAGAATTCGAATTGCACGATGTCGGCTTCGGCGATCGCGGCGTGCAGTCGTTCCGGCGGCGGGCAGACTTCGACCGCAAAATTCGGATCGCCCAGCCCGGTGATGGCTGCGGCGAATTGGTTTTTTTCCAGTGTTTCCAGGCAGATAAAGCGATGTGATACGCCGGCGTTTTCGGCGGCCGCCTGCCGGGCCAGGCCCGACAAGGCCTTGCCGACGCCGCCGCCCAGATGCGGAGTGATGTGCAGGACCCGGATCATCGAGGCTTGCTGAGTTGCCGTCGGCTCAAGCCATTTCCAACGCGCCGCGCCGCAACAGCTTGGGCAGCAATTGTTCGCGGTAAGGATCGATGTTGTCGGGCAGGCAATGGGTGAGCTGGCCGCATTGCGAGCAGACCGGGTTTTGCCGGCGCTTGCCTTCCAGATGCTCGATGCGCAGGCGGTTGAAGGCGTCTGAGTGCCAGATGTCGCGGATCGATTGTTCCCGGGCGTCGCCGATGATCAATTTACGGCCCCAATCCAGAAAGCAGGAGCTGACCAAGCCGTCGGCATTGACCGACATCGAATAAAAAATATACGGGCAGGTGTCGGTCGGCGTGATCGGTTGCTGGTAAATGCCTTCGGTAATCTTTATGCCGGTACGGGTTTCCACGTCGAACTCCGGCCAGCACGGCGCGAAGTTTTCGATGAAGATCCGGTCGCAATAGTCGCCGAAGGTATCGTAGAACTCTTGCTGCTGGGCTTCGGTAATCAATTCCCTGGGAATCTTGATGACGATTTCGCAATCGCCCTTGTGCTCGTACAACCAATGGATGTTATCGACGAAGCGTTGGAAGTCGAAATCAAACTTGGTGAAGCGTCGATATTGCTCTTCGTTCATGCCGTCGACCGAAATATTGATCTTATCCAGACCGGCCTCGATCAGCGGTCCCATTCGATCCGGCTCGATCAGCGTGCCGTTGGTGGTGGTGTCGATGTAGGGTATCCGGCCGCTTTGCTTGGCGTAGGCCACCATTTCGGCCAGGTGCTTGTTCAACAGCGGCTCGCCGTCCTTGTACATCCTCAGCACTTTGATCTGTTGCGGGAATTCCGCCAGATCGTCGATGATTTTTTTAAACAGCTCCAGCTTCATCGCGCCCTGGTAGCGGCCGGTGTGCTTGATCAGCTCCCGGTCGCCGGTCGGGCAAAACGTGCATTGGAAGTTGCAGGAACTGGCCGGATCGACGAACAACACGAACGGCGTTTCCAGCGGAATCACGTCTTGCAGCGGGGTGCGTTCGTCCAGGTTAATGCGAGGTTTGATTTGTGCTTTCATCAAGGTTTTCCTAGGGTTGGCCCCTGCGGTGTCGATAGAGCCCGGTCGTTTAATCGAGCGTTCCCAAACACTGAGTTAATTTGCGCGGATCGCCCCAAAACGCCATCGGTTCGTAATCGGGGTAGGCATGGTAGCCGAGATTCAACGCGATGTCGGCGCCGCGCTCGCGAATATGCTGTTCCACCAGCGTTCTGATCGAAATCGGCGTGCCGCTACAGACGTTGTAGACACCGTCGGCGTCCGGGCGTTCGGCCAGTTGCACCAAACGTTGGGCCGCGACTTCGATCGGCAGATAATCGCGCAGTTGCTCGCCGCCGGACATATCGAAAGTCGGCCGCCCGTCGGCAATCGCCCGGTCCAATTGCGCCAGCAGGCTGTTGGCGTGCTGGCCTTCGCCGTACAGGTAGAACAGTCTAGCCCATTGCAGCGTGAAGGACCGATGTTGTTGGAGTTGTTGCAGAAATTTTCGCAAACTGTCTTTCGCCAGCGCGTAGGGATTGGCCGGTTGGGTCGGCAAATCTTCGGCCAGGCAGCCGTTTTGCAGACCGTATTCGAAGCAGGTGCCGGCGACTAATAACTGCCCGACGCCGCGTTCGACCAACGACTTCAGGAAGCGGTAATCGCCGATCAGGTTTTGCTCGAAATGGAACAGATCGCGGTAATTGGGCAGTCCAGGCCAAGCCAGATGGATCACTGCGTCCGGTTGCCCCAAGCACTCCGGCAAGCGGTCGGCATGGACGTCGCCGGTCAGGCACTCGACGCGGTCGAACCAGGCCAAGCCTTGCGCCTTGCCGGCATCGCGGGCCAGCGCGGTGACGTGGTGGCCGCGTTCCAGCAGCCGAGCGACGACATGGCGGCCGACGAAACCGCTAGCGCCGGTGACCAAGACTTTCATGGTCGGCTCCCAGTGAGTCTGGGCTTGATTCGCGTCGGCATCGTCGGCCTAAAACACGCTGAGTGCCGGCACCGCGACCGCGAATTGCCCGCCCCAATCCTGGATTTGCCGGTAATCGGCGACGATTTCGGCGCGGATATTCCAGGGCAGGATCAGAACTACCTGAGGGCGGCGCTCGAGCAGCGCGGCCGGCGGCAGTATTGGGATGTGCGAGCCGGGCAGGAATTTGCCTTGCTTGGACGGCGCGGCGTCGCAGACATAGGGCAGCAAATCCGGTTTGACCCCGGCATAGTTCAGCAAGGTATTGCCCTTGGCCGCCGCGCCGTAGGCGGCGACGCTACGGCCCAGTCGGCGTTGTTTGATCAGAAAAGCCAGCAGGTCGTTTTTGATGCGATCGGCGCGCGGCTGAAACGCCCGGTAAACAGCCGGATCGGCGAGGCCGAAGTCGCGCTCGTGGACCAAGACAGCGGCGACCGCCGGGGTCGGCTCGCGCCCGTGTTCGGCATGGCAGCCGTACACGCGCAGGCTGCCGCCGTGGGTAGCCAGTTCCTCGACATCCCAAACCCGCAGGCCGGCCCGTTCGAAGATGCGGCTGACGGTTTGCAGGGACAGGTAGGAATAGTGTTCGTGATAAACGGTATCGAACTGGGCCGATTCGATCAGCCGCAACAGGTGCGGAAATTCCAACGTAATCGTGCCGGTCGGTTTCAGCGCCGTTTTCAGGCCGGCGGTAAAGTCGTTGATGTCCGGCACGTGGGCGTAGACATTGTTGCCGACGATCAGGTCGGCCCGTTGGCCCTGGCCGGCCAGGCGCCGGGCCAGCGCGGCGCCGAAAAACTCGCGCAGTATCGGTATGCCCAAGGCCTCGGCGGCGGCGGCGGTGCTGGCGGTGGGTTCTATGCCCAGGCAGGGAATGCCGGCGGCGACAAAGTTTTTCAGCAAATAGCCGTCGTTGGCGGCGACTTCGATGACCAGACTGTCGGCATCCAGCGCCAAGCGTTGGCGGATGGCTTGGCAATAAGCGGCGGCGTGGTCCAGCCAGCTTTGCGAAATCGACGAAAAATAGGCGTAGTCGCGATCGAACAATTGTTCGGCTTCGGCGTAATCCTCGGTTTGCACCAGCCAGCACTGCTCGCAGACGTAAAGCTTCAGCGGGTAGTAAAGTTCCGGTTTGGCCAGGTCGGCGGCGTTCAAATAGGCATTCGACGGTGGGGCGAAACCCAGGTCCAGGAAAACGTGCTCGAGCGGTGCGTGGCAGTGGCGGCAGTTCATAAGGCGATTCCGCGAAATTCGGGAGGCAGGGCGGGGTGTTGGGCATCCCTGGCCGACAAGTCGCCGATCGGCAACGGCCAAGCGATTTGCACGGCCGGATCGGTCGGCGAAACGCCGGCTTCGGCATCTGGGCAGTAGGCGGCGGTATGCAGATACAGCAGTTCGCTGGCGGCTTCCAAGACTTGAAAGCCGTGCGCGCAACCTTCCGGAATCACCAGCATTTTGGCGTTGGCGGCGCTCAATTCCTCGGCATGCCAGCGCAGGAAAGTCGGCGAATCGGCCCGCAAATCCAGCGCCAGGTCCCAGACCCGGCCGCGCAAACAACGCACCAGTTTGATTTCGGCGTGGGGCGGGCGTTGATAGTGCAGGCCGCGCACCGCGCCGACCGCGTGGGTCAGCGAATGATTGATCTGGACGATGCGGCGCGGACCCAGCACGGGGGCCAGTTCGTTCTCGCAGAATAACCGGCTGAACGCGCCGCGGGCGTCCCGAAACGCCGAGGTCTCGACCACGACGACGCCGGCCAGAGGGGTGGGTAAAAGCTTCATCCGCGAGCCCACGCGATGCCCGCTTGTTGGGCCGCTGTCAGATAGTCGCGTAATTGCGCCAGACTGGTGGCTCGCTTGTCGGCCAACGGCGCCTGATACCAAGCGGCGGTGGCGGCCAGTGCGTTATCCAACGACCAGACCGGCCGCCAATCGAGCCGGCTTTTGGCCTTGCTGCTGTCCAGGTAGAGCAAGCCGGCTTCGTGCGGTTGCGGGTCGGTACCGATTTGCCAGTGCAGCGCCGGCCAATGTTGCTGCAGCACGGTCAACACTTCGGCCACGCTGCGGTTGCCTTCGGTGTCCGGGCCGAAATTCCAAGCGTCGGCGGCGTCGCGCCTGTCCTCCAGCAAGTGCTGCCCCAGCAGCAGATAGCCGCTCAACGACTCCAGCACGTGCTGCCAGGGCCGGGTAGCGTGCGGGGAGCGAATTTCCAGCGTCTCGCCGGCCGCGACGGCGCGGACCAAATCCGGAATCAAACGGTCTTCCGACCAGTCGCCGCCGCCGATCACGTTGCCGGCGCGGGCCGTGGCCAGCAGCGGCGTGCCGGCGCGTTGAAAAAACGCGTCGCGATAACTGGCCGCCAACAGTTCGACCGCCGCCTTCGAGGCGCTATAGGGATCGTGACCGCCCAAAGCGTCGGTTTCCCGGTAGCCCCAGGGCCATTCGCGGTTTTGATAGCACTTGTCGGTGGTGACGACGACGATGGCTTTTACCGCAGGCACATGGCGGCAGGCCTCCAATAGATTGGCGCTGCCGACGACGTTGCTGGTCCAGGTCTCCAGCGGTTGCCGATAGCCGCGCCTGACCAGGGGTTGCGCGGCCAGATGAAAAACAATGTCGGGTTGCACTTCGGCGACAATCTCGGCCACCGCCGCGCAGTCGCGCAAATCCCGAAGGTATTCGGCGATGTCCAGGCCGAGCAGACGCCAATGGTTGGGCGTGGTTTCCGGCGGTAAGGCCAGACCGACCGGCTCGGCGCCCAATTCGCGCAACCACAGGCTGAGCCAGCTGCCCTTGAAGCCGGTGTGGCCGGTGACCAGCACCCGCCGGCCGTGATACTGGCCGTTGAACAGCGTCATGCCCACACCTTCCAGGGTGGATTGTGCCGCCACAGCTCTTCCAATTGGGTCTTGTCGCGCAGGGTGTCCATCGCCTGCCAGAAGCCGGCATGCTTGTAGGCGCGCAGTTGGTCCCTGCTCGCCAGATCGGCCAAGGGTTGGCCTTCCCAACTGCTTTGATCGCCGGCGATCACTTCGAAGATGTCCGGCTCCAATACGAAAAACCCGCCGTTGATCCAGGCGCCGTCGCCGGCCGGCTTTTCCTGAAAGCCTTTCACGGCGGTCTCGGCGATGTCCAGCGCGCCGTAGCGGCCGGGCGGCTGGATCGCGGTGACGGTCGCCCATTTGCCGTGGGCGCGGTGAAAATCAATCAACGCGCCGATGTCCACGTCCGATAGTCCGTCGCCGTAAGTAAAGCAAAAGGCTTGGCCGTCCAGGTATTCGCGCACCCGTTTCAAACGGCCGCCGGTCATCGTGGTTTCGCCGGTATCGATCAGCGTGACCCGCCAGGGTTCGGCGTAACGCTGGTGGACTTCCATGCGGTTGGCGGCCATGTCGAAGGTGACGTTGGACATGTGCAGGAAATAGTTGGCGAAATATTCCTTGATCACGTAGCCCTTGTAACCCAGACAGATGATGAACTCGTTGATGCCGTAATGCGAAAACAGCTTCATGATGTGCCAGAGTATCGGTCGGCCGCCAATTTCGATCATCGGTTTCGGTTTCAGATGCGATTCCTCGCTGAGCCGCGTTCCGAGGCCGCCGGCAAGTATGACTGCTTTCATATTCGTTCGATTAAGGCCTTGGCGTGAAGGGATCGCTCGCTGGTTCGACGTTCGCCGGCGCCCGCGAAACCGGCTGGCGGCTAAACGGCGGCCATGATACCGCAGTTGTGATGGCTTCGGGTTGTGGCGGCCGGGATAGTGAGGCGAGCGCGTTCGAACCTCCCTGGTTCGCGGCCGGAAGCAACGGCGCTATGCGCCGCGCGGGTTCAGTTCTCGAAAGGTTAGCACCGCGCCGACCAATTTGCCGTCGACCTGCATTGGATGGGCGGAGCACTCCACGGAAAAGGTGTTGCCGTCCTTGCGGCGGAACAGGTCGATGCCGTGGCGGGGCGTGCCGTCGTGGCAGGCCGCGTAAATGCTGCATTGCTCTTGAGCGACCGAAGTATCGCCGTGGATCGTGGTACAGGCGTTTCGGCCGAGCAGTTCCTGTTGGCTATAGCCGAGCATCACCAGCGCCGCCGGATTGACGAAGTGGCACAGGCCGTTGTCGTCCACGCCGACGATGCCGTCGCCGGCCGACTCCAACAACAGCCGGAAACGGGCTTCGCTGGCGCGCAACGCGGCTTCGGCCCGCTTGCGCTCGCAGAGTTCATGGTCCATCCGGGCATTGGCGGCTTCCAGAATCGCGCTTTGTTTTTCCAGTTGCTCGGTGCGTTGCGCCACCAGTTCTTCCAGGCGACGCCGATAATAATACAATTCCTGAGCGGTTTCCTTGTCGGCGGTAATGTCGATCAATAAACCTTGCAGACACAGGGCGCCGCGAGATTCGTCGCGCACCACCTTGGCTTCGTCCAAAAACCAACGCGCTTGGCCGTTATCGTTAAGCAAGCGGTATTCGCAATGTAGCGGCGTATAGCGTTCGTAAGTCGCCGAATAGGCTTCGATGGTGGCGGCCCGGTCGTCGGCATGTATCCGCTTTAAGAAGCCGTCATTGCCTTCCAGCCAGGTGTCCGGCGCGAAACCCAGTTGCCGGATTTGCGGGCTGACGTACAGCAGTTTGCCCGGCGTGTCCAACGAGGCGATATAAGTGATAGCCGGCATTTGCTCGATCAGGCAGCGGTACTTGGCTTCCGCTTCGCGCAATTGTTCGACCGCCACGGTTTTATCCAGCAAGGCTTGCTGCTCGCGCATCGCCCGCATCACTACCGCCGGCAGCCATTGCAGGGTTTCGCCATTGGCGTTGGCGCCTTTGACGATGTAATCGCGGGCGCCGAGTTTTAACGCATCCACCGCGATCATCGCGTTATCGGAGCCGGTCAGCATCACCACCGGCATCGGCAGTTCGCCGGATTCCTCGGCCAATTCGGACAGAAACTCCACGCCGCTCAAATCGGGTAGATGGTAGTCGAGCAGGATGCAATCGATGCGTTCCTCGCGCGCCAATCTCAAGCCCTGGTTGCCGGTTTCGGCTTCGAACAACACAAACTCGCAATCGCTATGTTGGGCCAGCGCCCGCTTGCAGGCCATCCGGTCGATTTGGTCGTCTTCCACCAGCAGCAAACGAATGACCGGTTTACCGTTTAAATCGGTCATAGCGGCGACTCGCTGATGGTCCAATAGGCGTCTATAGTGCGCACGATCTCCACGAATTGCCGGTATTCGACCGGCTTGCGCATGTAACCGGCTACACCCAACTCAAAACTTTCCACCTTGTCTTCCTGTTCGTCGGACGTGGTTAACGCGACCACCGGGATGCGTTTGAGCTCGGGCAGCGCTTTGACGGCATGCAGAAACTCGATGCCGTTCATCACCGGCATGTTCAAGTCCAGCAGAATCAGGCAAGGTTGCTCTTGATTGGCATCCTGCAAATGCGCCAGGGCTTCCTCGCCGTTTTCGACATGGGTCAGTGGGTTGGAGACATGCAGCTCTTTCAACGCGCGCTTGACCGTCATCGCGTCCACGCTGTCGTCTTCCACCAGAAGGATGGGATTGCTCTTGGTTCTCATGGTTACGGGTTCGTTTGGGTTGCTGGTGCTTGTTTGGGTACCGTGAAATAAAACCGGCTGCCAAGGCCTGGCTCGGAGTCAAGCCAGACTCGTCCGCCGCTTTGCTCGACGATTTTTTTGACGATGGACAGCCCGACGCCGGTGCTTTCCACCCGGTCGCGCGGGTGGAGAGTCTGGAACAATTGAAAGATGCGTTCGAAGTGGCGCGGCGCAATGCCGGGGCCATTGTCGGCGACGCTGAATCGCCAAGCATCCGGCTGTTCGGCGCAGTCGATGGCGATGCGGCCTTCGGGTTTGTCCAGATAACGAATCGCATTGGACAACAGGTTTTGCAACACCTGTTGCATGCCGGTCCGTTCGACGACCAGCGTCGGCAGAGGTTCCGCGATTGAGATCGACACGCCGGGCGGCGGGGCCAGCGCGTCGATCACCTCGCGCGCCAATTCATTGAAATCGACGGCGCTGGCCGCCTCGTGGACGCGGCCGATACGCGAATAGCGCAGCACGCCGTCGATCAAGCCGTCCAGCCGGCGTACCCGCTGAATCAACAGGCGCAAATGTTCCTGGCCTTCGGGGTCCAATCGTTCCGACTGGTCGGCGGCGATCCAATCGGCCAGCGAGCCGATCGCGCGTAACGGCGCTTTCAAATCGTGCGAAACCACGTAGGCGAAATTCTTTAGCTCTTCGTTGACGCTTTCCAGTTCGTGGATCATGCGTTGCTGTTGTTCTTCCAGATGCTTGCGAAGGGTGACATCGTAAACGGTCGCCAGGACCCGGCCGTTTTCGATCGGGCTGATGCTGATGTCGGTGGCGAATTCGCTGCCGTCCTTGCGCAAGCCGGACAAAACCAGGCCGCTGCCCATCCGGCGGTATTCGGGGCGCTCGGCGTAAGCGGCGCGCTTTTCGGTATGCGCGAGCCGAAACCGGCACGGGATCAGATCTTCGACGGTCAGCCGGGTGAATTCGTCGGTGCTGTAGCCGAACAGGCGTTCCGCCGCCGGATTGACCAGCAGAATCCGGCCATCCTTATCGGCAACCAACATCGCATCGGCGGCGATTGCCATCAGCCAGCCGGCGTCGTGTCCATTCAAGATATTGCTAGCGTCAACCATACGTGTGTTCCTCGGTCTTGCCGACGATAAGGGCCAGGATCATACAATAAAATCAGAGAAAATAAGTGTTCTCTAAATTAAACGCCGGCCGGCGCGCGTCTGTTTGGCCGTGAGAATGCGCGCGCCGGCAAAGTCGCGCTTATCCCGGTGGCTGTATTAAAGTAGTTCCCAAATTATGCCTATTCCCATCCAACCCGATGACATTCGCTTCCCATCCTGTCAAACCCCGCTGCCTGTGCCTGGACATCGAAACCGCGCGCCAGGACAGTTTACAACTGCGCGAAATCGGCGCCTTCCGTCCGGATACCGGCGCCAGGCTCAGAATTTCCGGCAAGGCCAAGGATATGGCAGCGCGCCTGGATGAAATGACCGATGGCGCCGCCTTCGTGTTGGGGCATAACGTCATCGCCTTCGACCAGCCGGCGCTGGCGCTGCTGCATCCCGATTTGGCCCTACACCGCTTGCCGCTGGTCGATACCCTGGAGCTATCGCCGGTGGCCTTCCCGCAAAATCCCTACCATCGTTTGGTAAAGGATTACAAACTCTGCACGACGACCCGCAACGATCCGGTCCGCGATGCCGAGCTGGCTTACGAGTTGTTTCTGGACCAGCGCGAAGCCTTGTTGCAGCGCGTCGCCGAGCAGCCGGACGACATGCTGTGCCTGCATTTTCTGCTAGCGCCGGAAAGCGGCCGCGGCGTCGCCAGTTTCTTCGCCACCTTGCGCAACGCGCTGAGGCCAGGATTGCCGGAAGCGCAAGCGGCCTGGATGCGAGCCACCGCCGGCAAGGTTTGCAGCACTGCCCAGCGCCGCATCGCCGACGACTGTTTTCCCGATGCGAGCTGGCATAAACCGCTGGCCTACGTGCTGGCCTGGCTGCGGGTGGCCGGCGGCAATTCGGTATTGCCGCCCTGGGTCGGGGCACAGTTTCCGCAAACCAAAACCCTGATTAGCCAACTGCGCGACGTACCCTGCGGCGATCCGGCTTGCGGCTGGTGCAGCGAACAGCACGACCTGAAAAAACTGCTGGCCCGTTACTTCGCCGGCATCCGCGATTTTCGCGCCACGCCCACCACCGCCGACGGCCGCTCCTTGCAACAAACCATCGTCGAACACGGCTTCGCCGGCTCGGCTATGTTGGCGATCTTGCCGACCGGCGGCGGCAAGTCGCTGTGTTACCAGTTGCCGGCCCTGGCCCGCTATTACCGCAATGGCAGCCTGACCGTGGTGATTTCGCCGCTGCAATCCTTGATGAAGGACCAGGTCGATAATCTGGAAGCGCGCGGCATCGCCTGTGCCGGATACCTGAACAGCCTGCTCAATCCGCTGGAGCGGCGGGTGATCCTGGATAAACTGCGCCTCGGCGATTTAGGCCTGATCTTCGTCGCGCCCGAGCAATTTCGCAGCACCGCCTTCGCCAACGCGCTGGCCCACCGCGACATCGGCGCCTGGGTGTTCGACGAGGCGCATTGTCTATCCAAATGGGGCCACGATTTTCGGCCGGATTATCTGTACGTGTCGCGCTTCATCAAGGCCAAGCAAAAGGACCAGCCGTCGCCGGTGTTCTGCTTCACCGCCACCGCCAAGCCGGACGTGGTCGCCGACATCGTCGGCCATTTCAAACAATGGCTGTACATGGATTTGGCCGTACTGGCCGGCGGCGTCAGCCGCGACAATCTGAACTACGAAGTCCACGCGGTGCCGGCCCAAGCCAAGTACCCGGCGGTATTGGCTTTATTGGAAGAGGCGCTTCGCGAGGACGGCGGCGCTATCGTGTTTTGCGCCCGGCAAAAAACCGTCGAGGAAATGGCCGAATTTTTAACCCAGGCCGGCCTCGATTGCGGCCATTTTCATGGCGGCCTGCAGCCCGAACAAAAGCGCAAAATCCAGGAAACCTTCATCGCCGGCGAACTGCGGGTGATTACCGCCACCAACGCCTTCGGGATGGGCGTGGACAAAGCCGACGTGCGGCTGGTGATCCATCTGGATACGCCGGGCTCGTTGGAAAACTATCTGCAGGAAGCCGGCAGGGCCGGCCGCGACCAGGCGCCGGCCCGCTGCGTATTGCTCTACGACGACGCCGACTTGGACGTGCAGTTTCGCCTGCTTCGCAATTCCCGGCTGACTCAGCAGGACATCTACGCCATTTTAAAAGCCCTGCGCACCATCGAACGCAAGGACAGGAGCGAGGGCAGCGTGGTCGTCACCAGCGGCGAAATCCTGCTGGAAATCCCCGACAAGCACGGCATAGACCCGGACGCCGCCGATGCCGACACCAAGGTGCGCATCGCGGTGGCCTGGCTTGAAGAAGCGCGGCTGCTGCAACGCCAGGAAAACCACACACGGATGTTTCCGGGCAGTCTGCGCATTGCCAATCTCGATGAAGCCCGCTTGTTGCTGGCCAAAAAACTCGGCGCCAATGCCAATCTCGAACCCTATCTGGCCGTGCTGGGCGAATTGCTCAACGCCGAAGACGACGCCGGCATCAGCACCGACGACCTGATGCTGGCGACCGGCCGCCCGGCCCACGAAGTGCAACAACTGCTGCGCGACCTGGATCGCTTTCAATTGGTTTCCAACGAAACCGAAATCGGCGTGAGCTTTTACCGCGACCCGGACACCCTGGAACGCTTGGCCGACCTCGCCAAGCTGGAGGACGCGCTGGTGAATTGTTTGCGCGAGGCGGCGCCGGACGCCGATCTGGAGCAATGGCAGATGCTGCACATGCGCCGCTTGTGCGACACCTTGCGCCGCGACGCCGGCGTCGATCTGGAACCGGACCGCCTGACCCGCCTACTGAAAGCCTTCGCCGAAACCTTCGGTGACGACAAGGATAAATCCCGGCGCGGCTTTTTCGCCTTGCGTCCCGGCGGCCCGGATCACCGCTACGTCAAACTGCTGCGCGACTGGTGGCAGATCGAGCATATCCGCGCCAAGCGCATGCGGCTGGCCCAGGCCCTGGTCGGCCTATTCGCCGCGCTGCGGCAGGGCAATACCTTGCTGGTGACCTGCCAGCAAGGGGTGTTGGAGGCGGCCTTGCAAAGCGATCTGACCTTGCAGGACTTGGAGATCAACGACTGGCAGGCGGCGCTGGCCGCCGCGCTGCTGTATCTGGACGCCAACGAGGTCTTGCATCTGGCGCGCGGCAAGGCGGTATTCCGCTCGGCGATGCACATTCAACTCAATCCCGAGGCGCGCCGCCGCCAGTTCAAGAATTCCGACTACGCCGAACTGGCCCTGCATTACAAGGACAAGATCATCCAGGTGCACGTGATGGCCGAATATGCGCGGCTGGCCTTGGGCAAAATCCAGGCCGCGATGACTTTCATCGTCGATTATTTTGGTATGGAGCGGGCCGACTTCGTGCGCCGTTACTTCGCCGGCCGCGAGGACATCCTGGAAATGGCGACCAGCGAAGCGGCCCACCGCCGCATTCTGACCGACCTGAAAAATCCCGACCAGCAAGCCATCGTCGCCGCGCCGCCGGACGCCAACTTGCTAGTGTTGGCCGGCCCCGGTTCCGGCAAGACCAAGGTCATCGTCCACCGCGTGGCCTGGTTGTTGCGCGAGGCCCTGGTCGCGCCGGACGCGATCATGGTGCTGACCTACAACCGGGCGGCGGCTGTCGAAATACGCCGCAGGCTGTGGGCACTGGCCGGCGCGGATGCCGCCGGCGTCACGGTGCAGACCTTGCACACGCTGGCGTTGCGATTGACCGGCACCAGTTGCGCGGTGGCCGCCGAACGCGGCGAAGCGGTCGATTTCGCCGCCGTGATCAAAAACGCCGCCGTCAATCTGCGCCGCGCCGACGACCATGAAGAAGCCGGCGCCTCGGCGCGCCGCGACCGCCTGCTGGCAGGCCTGCGCTATTTATTGATCGACGAATACCAGGATATCAACGCTGACCATTACGAGCTGATCAGCGCACTGGCGGGCCGGACCTTGAGCGGCGCCGACGACAAACTGACACTGCTGGCGGTCGGCGACGACGATCAGAACATCTACGCCTTCAACGACGCCAACGCCCGCTTCATCCGCCAATTCGAGACCGACTACCAGGCCAAGGTCTGTTACCTGCTGGAAAACTACCGTTCGACGAGGCAGATCATCGCCTGCGCCAACCAAGTCATTACCAAGGCCAGGGAGCGCATGAAGCGCGAGCAAGCCATCCGCGTCGA
>NZ_JBYMAP010000045.1:0-23605 GCF_057766305.1 Methylomonas sp. BG-2
AGGCGACTATGCGCCGGCGATCACCGCGGACGGCGGCTACGATACGCTGAAGATTCAGGTGATCTCCGGCGGCTTCGAGGTTGGCGGTCTGAAATACCTGAATCTACCCAACACGCAACAGCTCGATCTGAAATTCGGCTTTACCGCGACCGACAGCGACGGCGACGGCGTGGCCGGCCGCTTTAACGTCGAAACCGGGGCCTTGCTGACGACACAATTGCACTCCCCGGGCAGCGTATTGGAACACCCCGATAGCTTGCACGCGCTGTCCACGCCGTAAATTCGAAACCCGAGGGCATAAAAAAACCGGCTCGCGCCGGTTTTTTTATGCTGAAGACGTACGCTTAAACCGAATGCCGGCGCCTGCCAGCGCCCAGTACGCCCAGTACGCCCAGTACGCCGGTCAGAAACAGCCAAGTCGCGGCGGGCAAAGGCACCGCGGCCACCGAATAGGTCAGAGTCGCTTGCAAGGCCGGTGGAAATTGGTCGGACAAGCCGCTGTTAAACAAATCCAAGTCAACCCCATCGGACAAGGTCAAGCGAATCACGACCCGGCCGTCCTGAGTCCAGTTAACGATGTCGTCGCCGCTGATATCGAAGCTTCTGGTCCATTGCACCCAGGAAATGTCGCCGCCCTCGGCGCCTAAGACCGTGGCGGTGCCGTAGCCGGTTTGCGGCCGCGCATCCCAATCGTACAGATAGTAATCGTCGCCGGGTACATAGCTGTCGAGCACAACGGCATTCACTGATTCGTTGGCAGCGTCGATCGTGTAATCGCCGGTCGCGCTGATCGTGAACACACCGTCAATGAAGGTGGCGACGACGGCTTCGGGAATTTCGAAGTCGAAGGTTCTGTTGGAATTGCTCGGCGTGAATAATTCAGAGGTATAGGTAACTTGGTTGGGTGGGGTGTAGCTAACCGTCGTAGCGTTTGCGTGACATGCGGCGAGGGTCATACCCAGCGCGGCGAGGAGTTTGGATAACGTGGTCTGCATAAGGACTTACCCATGGCTGAAGGAGATGGTCAAATTCTACGCGATCCGCGCCAGCCAGACCACTGGACGAATGGGAAATTCGTTTTGTCGGGACGCGGATTCGTCTGTCGCGGCCGGCAAGCAGCAAGTTGCCGCCGATTACGATTTTTCGATCGCGGCGCAAAGCCAACAAATTGGCCGAAAGCCTCCCAAAAAAACATGCTTGAGCCGACCATTTCGGGTATCCTTTTTAAGCTCATCCCACGTTATTCCAGGTTCCGAAATGACCAACAATACCGACATTGCCGGCAAACACGATATCGATCCCGCAGAAACTCAGGAATGGATGGAGGCGCTACAGGCGGTCATCGAAAAGGAAGGCAGCGACCGCGCCAGCTACCTGATCGAAACCCTGCTTGAAACCGCCAGGCAATCCGGTCTGGACATACCCTTCTCCGCCAACACCCCCTACATCAACACCATCCCGGTCGATAAACAGCCCAAATACCCCGGCAACACCGACATTGAACGCACCGTCCGCTCCTATGTGCGTTGGAACGCGATGATGATGGTGTTGCGCGCGAACAAGTACACTAATGTCGGCGGCCATATCGCCAGCTTCGCGTCGGCGATCACCTTGTACGATGTCGGCCAAAATCATTTCTGGAACGCGGCTTCGGACAAACACGGCGGCGACCTGATTTTCTCGCAAGGCCATTCGGCCCCCGGCACCTATGCCCACGCCTTCCTGCTAGGGCGCTTGAGCGAGGCGCAAATGGACAACTTCCGTCAGGAAGTGGGCGGCAACGGCTTATCGTCCTATCCGCATCCCTGGCTGATGCCGGAGTTTTGGCAATTTCCGACCGTATCGATGGGCCTGGGACCGATCATGGCGATTTACCAAGCCCGCTTCATGCGCTACATGCAGGATCGCGGCATGACCAATACCGACGGTCGGAAAGTCTGGGCCTTCCTAGGCGACGGCGAAACCGACGAACCGGAAACCCTGGGCGCGATCGGCATGGCCGGCCGCGAAAAACTGGATAACCTGATTTTCGTCGTCAACTGCAACCTGCAGCGCCTGGACGGCCCGGTGCGCGGCAACGGCAAAATCATTCAGGAATTGGAAGGCAACTTCCGCGGTGCCAACTGGAACGTCATCAAAGTCATCTGGGGTCGGCGTTGGGACGCCATCCTGGCCCGCGACAAGGACGGTCTGGTGGTCAAGCGCATGATGGAATGCGTGGATGGCGACTACCAGACTTTCAAATCCAAGGACGGCGCCTATGTCCGGGAGAAGTTCTTCAATACGCCGGAACTGAAGGAGCTGGTCAAGGATTACACCGACCGCGACATCTGGGAACTGAATCGCGGCGGCCACGACCCGATCAAGGTCTTCGCGGCCTATAACGCGGCGGCCAACCACCAAGGCCAACCCACCGTGATTCTGGCCAAAACGATCAAAGGCTACGGCATGGGCGATTCCGGCCAGGCGCAAAACACCAGCCATCAGCAAAAGAAGATGAGCCTGGAGTCGATCAAAGCCATCCGCGACCGCTACCAACTACCGATCAGCGACGAAGAACTGCCCAATTTGCCTTACATCCGCTTCGCGGAAGATTCCGAAGAACTCAAATATTTGCGGCAACGCCGCGTCGACTTGGGCGGCTATTTGCCCGCGCGGCGCCCTAAATCCTATCCGCTGGAAATTCCGGCCCTGCCGGCCTTCAAAGCCTTGCTGGAAGGCACCGGCGAAGGCCACGAGATTTCAACGACGATGGCCTTCGTCCGTATCCTCAACATCCTGGTCAAGGACAAGCAAATCGGCAAACGGGTCGTGCCCATCGTGCCGGATGAATCGCGCACCTTCGGCATGGAAGGCATGTTCCGTCAGTTGGGCATCTGGTCGCAGGTCGGCCAGCTGTATACGCCGCAGGATGCAGAACAACTGATGTTTTACAAGGAAGACAAGCACGGCCAAGTATTGCAGGAAGGCATCAACGAAGCCGGCGGTCTGTGCGACTGGATCGCGGCCGGCACCGCCTATTCCACCCACGGCGTGCCGATGATTCCGTTCTTCATCTATTACTCGATGTTCGGCTTCCAACGCGTGGCCGACCTGATCTGGGCCGCCGCCGATCAACGCACCCGCGGCTTTCTGCTGGGCGGTACCGCCGGCCGCACCACCTTGAACGGCGAAGGCCTGCAGCACGAAGACGGCCACAGCCATTTGATGGCGGCGACCGTGCCTAACTGTTACGCCTACGACCCGACCTTCGCCTGCGAACTGGCCGTGATCATCCACGACGGCTTGCGCCGCATGTACGTCGAACAGGAAGACATCTTCTATTACATTACCTTGATGAACGAAAACTACGATCAGCCCGCGTTGGTCGAAGGCTCGGAAGCCGATATTCTGAAGGGCATGTATTTGTTCAAAAAAGGCCCGAACAGTAAAAAGCCGCGCGTGCAGCTGCTGGGTTCCGGCACGATCTTTATCGAGGTGATCGAAGCCGCCGGATTACTGCGCGACGATTGGGGCGTGGATGCCGACTTGTGGAGCTGCACCAGTTTCACCGAACTGGCGCGCGACGGCCAAAGTTGCGAGCGCTGGAACCGGCTGCATCCGACCGAAAAAGCCCGCGTTACCCACGTCGAAAAATGCCTGGACAGCGCCAAGGGGCCGGTCGTCGCCGCGACCGACTACATGCGCGCTTTCGCCGAACAAATCCGGCCTTGGGTCAAACAACCTTACACGGTCTTGGGTACCGACGGCTTCGGCCGCTCCGACACCCGCGCCAATTTGCGCAGCTTCTTCGAGGTCGATCGATATCACGTGACCGTCGCCGCGCTGCACGCGCTGGCGCTGGCCGGCGAGTTCGACGCCGCGAAAGTCGAGGTGGCCATCGCCAAATACAATATCAATCCCAACGTCACCGCGCCCTGGTTGATTTAACGGCTGATTTAACGGAAAGCGACACATGAGTTCTTTAATCGAAGTAAAAGTCCCCGACGTCGGCAACGTGCCGGAAATCGACATCGTTGAGGTATTGGTCCAGCCCGGCGATGTCGTCGCCATCGAGCAAACCCTAGCCGTCATGGAAACCGACAAGGCGACGATGGACTTGCCGTCCAGCGCCGCCGGCATCGTTAAGGCCGTGCACATCAAGCCCGGCGACAAGGTTGCCGAAGGTAGCCTGATCGCCACCGTCGAAGTCGGCGAAGCCGCCGCCGCACCGACAGTCGAAGCCACACCCGAGCCGACTCCGGCTCCAGTGGAGCCAGCCGAAGCGGTTCAGGCTCCACCGGTGGCTGCGCCCAAACCCGAGCCGGCCCAGCCGGCGCCGGTTCCGGTCGCTCCGGTCGCTGCGAATGCGGAGGCTTACAAACCGCACGCCACTCCCAGCGTCAGGCTGTTCGCGCGGGAATTGGGTGTCGATCTGAGTAAAATTCCGACCGGAAGCGGTCGCAAGGGCCGTATTTTGCAGGACGACGTGAAAAACTTCGTCAAACGAGTGATGACTTCCGCGCCGGCCGCCACCGGCGGTGCCGGCATTCCGGCCATCCCGGCGGTCGATTTCAGCCAATACGGCGAAATCGAGGAAAAGCCCTTAAGCAAAATCAAGCGCCTGACCGGTCAAAACCTGACCCGAGTCTGGCTGAACCTGCCGCTGGTGACCTACCATGACGAAGTCGCCATCGACGAGATGGAAGACTTCCGCAAAGCCGTCAACGCCGGCCAAGGCAAGGACGGCATCAAAGTCACCGGCCTGGTTTTCATCATGAAGGCACTGGTCGCGGCGCTGCAAAAATTCCCGTCGTTCAACAGTTCGCTGTCTCCGGAAGGCGACAAGCTGTTCCTGAAAAAGTATTACCACCTGGGTATTGCGGTGGACACCCCCAACGGCTTGGTCGTACCTGTCATCCGCGACGTCGATAAAAAAGGTATTTTCCAGTTGTCTCAAGAATTGGCCGAGGTTAGCGAGCTGGCCAGAAACGGCAAGCTGAAACCGTCCGACATGCAAGGCGGCTGCATGACCATCTCCAGTCTGGGCGGCATCGGCGGCACCGCGTTCACGCCTATCGTCAACGCCCCGGAAGTCGCAATCCTGGGTGTGACTCGTTCCAAGGTACAACCGGTCTGGAACGGCAAGGAATTCGAGCCGAAATTGATGCTGCCGCTGGACATCACCTACGACCACCGTGTCATCGACGGCGCCGAAGGCGCGCGCTTCATGGAAGCCTTGAAAGCCAATCTGGCGGATATTCGGCGGTTGTTGTTGTAGTTTTGGCTGCGAACCAATCAGAGGATCTCTAACCCGCTCGGTCGGCTTGTTTTATCGACGCAATTGGCGCCATGACTGTATCGATTGGACGGCTGAGGTACGAATGAACTTTGATAGTCAGTTTTACGGCCCAGTTTTCGGGCAATTGCTGGCTGGAGAGCGCCTGATGGTTTTAGGTCCGGGACGGCCTGACTCGGACGTTTTCGACATCTTGAACTCGCTGCAAATCGAAACGGCATTTGCGCCGCGCGTCGTCAAGGACGACAATTATGCGGCGCTGTGCATCGCCGGGCTTTGGTTGTATTACGACTATCTCGAGCCGAGCCATCAAATCAGCCAAAAAATCACCGGGCCTTCCGGGAGTTACTGGCACGCGATCATGCACCGCCGCGAGCCGGACAGCGGCAACAGCAAATATTGGCTGGATCGCACCGGCCGCCATCCGATTTTTCCGGATTTAAACCGACAAGTTCAACTATTGATTGCCGACCGCGAATTGCCCGGCATCGCGGGTTTCTTAGGTAAACAGCGCGAATGGGATGCCTACGGCTTTGTCGATTTATGCGAAGCGGCCAGACTCCGCGGCGGCGACATCGAATCGCTGTGCCGGCACATTCAGTTACTGGAATGGCGGCTGCTATTCGATTTTTGTTTTCAGGCCGCGACGGTTTGCCACTGCTAAGCCGGCCGCCGGCCCGCGCGCGGAATGCGGTAGGTTCCGCGATATTCCACTTCGATAGCCCAGCCTTGCGCTCATAAAGACTTGGCAATCATCCCGGCCAATCAAATGCCGTTTCGTAGGCGCAACGCATCGTCGCGATGATGGCGTTTCGAATCACGACGATGCGTCGTTCCCACCATGACTTTCAGAGTAATAACCCAGGCTTGCCGGATGGGCCGACGCCACAACGCCCTAGCGGACCGTCACTCGTCCGGCCAGACTATTGCCCCTGACCGCCTCGTTATACATATCGAAGCCGCTGGCCGGCGGTATCGATGCGTTGCCGGGACGGCTGACTTTCCAAACTTGGTACAAGCTCAATTCGCCACCGGGTTGCAGTTTGGCGACGCGGACGATGCGATCGGGATAGCGCTGGGTTTCCTTGACGTTGGCCCAATAGCTGTCTTCGCCGGCTTGCAATTTGGCGTCGGCCAAGTAGGTTTGGTCGTTCTCCTGGCCTTCCGCCACCGCCGGGATACCGTCTTCGACGACGACGAATTCGCTACCGACCGGCAAGCGGCCCGGCTGGTCGTGGCGTTTGATCCTAACCTCGCTGACCACCACGTCGCCGAGGCTTAGCGGCTGGCTCAAGTCGATCGGTTCGCTGCCGCTCGACGTAATGCGGCGGAAACCGCGCTCGATGGTCAGACCGGCCGCGCGGGCGGTAAGCGCCTGATACGGCATATCGACTTGTAAGCTGGCCGAGGCCACGTCGGTGTCGCTCAACTCGGCGATGCGGATGTCCGCCAGCTCGGCGGTCATCGGCAATGAGTCGAAACGCCCCAGATAACCGCCGGGTATCCGATTCAAATGACCCAGCACCTGGCCGGCGGCGCTGACTTTCAAGACCTTGGTCTTTGCGTTTTGCGCGGCGGCGGCTTCCTTGCCGAGCAGTTCGCGGGTGTTGAAGATCACCTGGGCAGTGTCGTAAGTCGAGGCCCAGTAGCCGTGTTGCTGGGTTTGCAGCAGCAGGCGTTTGAGCTTGGTTTCCAGCGCTTGCGGCAGTTCGCCGGCCGCCGACAAAACGCCTAACCCTTCGGAAACCGCGCTGGGCAAGCCGAAGCCGAAACCCAAGCGGCCATACAACTCGCCGTGCTCGGGCTGATACGCATTGGGATCAAGCGCTTCCAAGGCTTGTTGCAAGCGCATAGCCAAACGTTTTTGCAGATCGGGTTTGTCCTGCAAGGCTTGATTGAAACTGTGCCAGCTAATGGTTTGATAGGCGGTGACCAAGCGAAGCGCGGCGGTCAAGTCGGCGATGCCGGCCCGGTCGTCGGCATAAACTCGGGCGACGAAATCCGCCTGTTGTTGCCATGGCCCTTGGTAAATGTAAGTGGCGGCGCTGTAGCCGGCCAACGTAAAACCGTCCAACGCCTGGTTGTTGACGGCTTGTTGCTCCAGCCAGACCGCGCCTTTGCCGTAGGCCGCGGCGGCACCCTCGATTTTCAGTTCCTCGGCGTATTTCAAGGCCTGCATGGCGATCAAGGTGACCGGCACGCCGGCGCTGCTGTCGCTGGGCCACAACGCGAAACCGCCGTCGGCCTTTTGGTTTTGTATCAATTTGCGGATGCCCAGCGAGGCGTTTTGCTTGGCGCGCTGCAAGGGCTTTTCGAGCGGTCCGAGTTGCTCGGCTTTCAGACCGGCCCGCTCGATCAAATCCAGCAACACCAGATTCGGCACCGTGCTGTGCGCCAATTGTTCGGTACAGCCGTAAGGGTATTGCACCAGCATCGCCGCCGCTTGCAGGGCCGCGCCAAGCAGGCCGGAATTGACCCGCACCGTCAGTTGCCTGGCTTGGGCTTGTTCCGGAGTATCGAAATGCAAGCCACCATCGCGCCGTTCGGCGGCATAAACTTGCGGCAACGCCGCCGGTTTAATCGGCAGATCGAAGGTCTCGGCCCCGCCGACCTTGACCGGCGCCGGCGCGGTCAAACCCACCCGCAGGGAGGCGTTGCCTGATTCGACGGCCGCCCGTAACCGCAGCGGCCACCGTTGTTCAGCCTTGCCGGCCAGTTCGGCCGCCCAGGCGACTTCGCCGCTTTGTCGCTGCAGCGATTCCGAAAGACTCAGACTGCCAGTCAGCTTGACTGGATCGGCCAAGTGGTTGGTCAGTTTCACGGCCAATTCGATTTCGTCGCCGCCGCGCAAAAATTGCGGACCGACGGTATCGACGGCGATGTCGGTCTTAGTCCGGAATTGGCCAGTGGTTTCGCCAAGCCGGCCATCCTTGTCGCTGGCGACCGCGGTGACCAGCCATTCGGTGACGTTGGCGGGCATATCGACATCGATACTGGCAACGCCGTCGGCATCGGTAACGACATGCGGAAACCAGCCGGCGGTGTCGCGCATGGCTTTCTTCGCCAGCTTGCTCTGGCTTTTCAAGGCGCTCAGCGCGAAATTGGGTTTGCGCAACAGATCGGCGTAACCGTAGCCTTGCAGGTCGTCGGAATAAAAAGTGGATAAATTGCTGCGCTGCAACGGGTAGAAAAAATCGAAGATGCCGGGCCGGAACTCGGCCTGCACCGCGTAAACGGCGCGATCGACGATAGACACCGCCAATTCGGTGTCGGCGGCCGGCGTGCCGTCGGCACGTTTTACCTGAAGCTTGATTTGGGTCGGCTTTAGCGGTTCGGCTTCGGCTTGGGCCGGTTCGATGGCGATTTGCAAACGCTTGTCCCACGGCACGATTCTGAAACCCAGCGTCTGCTCCTTAAATTTGCCGCCGGCCACCGGCACGGTCACAGTATGGTAAAAGCCGGTGCCATATTCCGGTTTGGCGGTCACGTCGAACCAGCGACTACGGCCTTGCACCCGCGCGCTCCGGCTATCGAACAATTTGGCACCCGCCACGGTTTCCCAGATCGCCCCGCTTTCTTGATTCCCCCAGGCCTTGGGCAGCAGCGCGAAAATCCTGGCTTGCTCGCCGGGGCTGAGGATGGTGGTCGGCGTGTACAACTCCAACTCGGGATTATCCGCCACCGCTTCGCCGCCGTTGCCGGCAACGACCAAGGTTACCGCTTGCGACTCGGCGGCATGCTTCATCGTCGCGCCGGCCAAGGTTTCCAGCCGGGCAACCGCCGACAAGCGACCGTATTGCTGCAGGGCCGGTAGCGTCAATGTTTGCTGGCCGCGTTCGTCGGTTTGGAAATCCAGTTTCACCAGACCGCGTTTGGCCGAACCCGGTTGTTCGATCAGTACATCGACCACGCCGCCGGCTTGGCCGGCCGGTTTGCCGTCCGGATAGCTGGTTTGCAGCAACAATTGCAAATCGTTGTCGCCGACCGCGGCAATGGTTTTGTTGAAGCGCAGCGCCGGTTGGGCTTCCGACAGGGTTGCGTACAGGTTGTCGGTCAAAATCGCACTGCCGCCGGCGGCATCCTGGGCGCGCACCATCAAGATGTAAATCCATTCCTGTTCGGGTTTAATCTGCTTGGGATCGGCCTGGGCTTCGACCGGCACCGTGAACTCGAAGCTGCCGTCGCCGTTTTCGCCCAGTTTGGCAGCGGTTTCCCAAGGGTTGCTGGCGTCGACGGCCTGACGCGCTTCAATCGAACTGAACAAGCGCTGAGGCTGGGTCAACGGCGCCGCGGATTTGATCTGGCCGAAGTAATCGTTGCCGGCCGTCAAGCCGGCGCCGGCATCGCTGACGAATTGCGGTACCTCGAATTTCTTGCGGTACAGAAACACTTCGAATTTGACGTTTTGCGGTACGCCGCCACTGTAGCGCTTGGCGCGAAATTTCAAATTGAATGGCTGACCGGGCTGAACGCTGGGGCTGCGATCCAGCCATTCCAAATAAAAGGTGGGCTTAACGTAGTCCCGCACTCGGAATTCGCCGCCGTAGGCCTTGTGGTCGATTTGAGCCAGCAAGCGGTACAGGCCCGGCGTCTGCGCGGCGTCCAGATCGAAGCTGCCGGAAAACGAACCGAAATCGGTCAACTGGGTTTGGCCTTGCAAACCGGTGGCGTTGCCGTCGGCACGCAATAGCGAAACCTCGGTTTGCTTGGATTGAAAGGCCGGGATTTTCAACTGGCCGTCCTGCAAGTTGCGGACGATGCCCTTGTAGAAAAAGGTTTCGCCGGGTTTGAAGATCGGCCGGTCGATCATCACGAACACCGCGTCGTCCTTGGCTTGAGTCGGCAGAAAATCGGTCGCGGTCAGCGCGGTGCGCATCGCGTCGCCGGGTTTGCCGGCCGGCGCATCGACCCTGACCAGCAATTTGCCGTCCAGAATCCCGTCGGGGTTGTCGAAGCGCAATTCGCCGGCGGCGTCGGAAGCGCCCGGCATCGTCCGCCAAGCTCCGCGTCCGTCGCGAAGGCTGACCTTGGCGCCGGCCACCGGTTGCAGATCGCGGTTCATCGTCCGTACCAGTAATTGCTCGCTGGATTGCTTGACTTGCACCGCCAGACTGCTGACCTGAATCAAACATTGCGCCTCGGTTTTGCCCTGCACGGCTTGCAATAAATAAATGCCGTCCGGCAGGGGCTCGAGCGCGACTTGCCGAATCTTATAGCGATTTTCGCTCCAGGCATCCTCGTTAAACCACCAGCCTAAATCGTGGGTTTGCCGGCCGTTGCGTTGCAAATCCAGATAACTTTCCCTGACGACGGTAAAACCTTTCGGCGCGGCGACTAAAATCTGCTGCGGCACCGAAACCAACGGCTTTTCGGTGACGGTGAGTACCGAGCCGCTAAAATTAGTTTCCTTCAACGCTTTGCGGAACTCGACATCCAGCATGCCGCGCAACATTTTTAACGGCGATTGGGCGTTATTCAAGCCCTTGGCGAAATAGTGGCCGGGATTGAGTTCGTTGACGGGTTGTTCGTAACTGCGGCTGACATTGAATTGACCGTCCAGAAAGTTTTCCAGGTTGTCGGCCTTCAGTACCCTGAGCAACATGGGCTGGTCGGTGACGGTGTAATCCAGGCGTATGCTCGGCGATTCGGCATTGGAAAAGCTGCGCTCGGCGGTCAGATAAAACGGACTCCCCGCCCAGGCCCGCCCGGCGCAAGCGAACATCAGCCAGACGGCGAGCGTCCAGCACAGTCGGAAATAATTGCGGATTGAGGACGGGGCAACGCGCCGATTACCGGGAGCGGCGGTCGCACGACCTGAAAACAGCCATTGAGCGAAAGCCGAAATCGGAGTGTCCGCCCGTCTACCCGCACCGAAAAAATCCAACATTTCCCTTACTCCCCATTCGATCACTCGAACTTCGAACGCGTCAATTTCGACGCTGCGTTAACCGCCAAGCCGCCGACGTCAATCGCAACAGCAATATCTAACCGGCCAACTACGTCGGCCGGCATTTGGCTGTTAATGTTAGCAGGCCGAAGCGCGGCTTGCCGCGTTCGGCCTGAGGAGAAAACTGCAGCGCTCGATGCCGCCGCAAATCTTGAAGCGCCGAGACGCGCCGGATCAGGTGATTACGTCGGGTGCGTTACGGCCGGTGCGTCGTTTGACTTCGCAAAATTGCTCGGCGAGCCCAATCAAATCGGCCAAGGCCTCTTGAGCGTCTTGGTCGTGTTTGGCGACGTCGCGTTCGTAGCGTTCCAAATAGATGCGCAACGTGGCGCCCACGGTACCGGTGCCCGACAAGCGGAAAACGATACGCGAGCCGTTGGTGAAGCCGATGCGTATGCCTTGCGCGCTGCTGATGCTGCCGTCGACCGGGTCGGTGTAGCAGAATTCGTCGGCATATTTGATCGTGTAATCGCCCCAGCTTTTGCCGGGCAAACCGTTCAGCAGGCCGCGCAAATGGTCGAAAATGCCGTTGGCGACATCGCTATCGACGGCCTCGTAGTCGTGGCGGCAATAGATGTCGCGGCCATACGTTTGCCAATGCTCGCGGACGATATCGGCGACCGGCTGGCGTTTGCGGGCGATCAGGTTCAACCAAAACAAGACCGCCCACAAGCCGTCCTTCTCGCGCACGTGGTTGGAACCCGAGCCGAAGCTTTCCTCGCCGCAGATCGTGATTTTGTCGGCGTCGAGCAAATTGCCGAAAAACTTCCACCCGGTTGGGGTTTCGTAACAGGGCAGACTGAGTTTGTCGGCGACCCGATCCACAGCCTGACTGGTCGGCATCGACCGGGCCACGCCGCTGATACCCTTGGCATAGGCCGGAATCAACTTGGCGTTGGCGGCCATGATTGCCAGACTGTCGCTGGGCGTGACGAAAATATTGGCGCCCATGATCATGTTGCGGTCGCCATCGCCGTCGGATGCCGCGCCGAACACCGGTGCTTCGGCGCCGAGCATGATTTCGGCAAGTTCATGGGCGTGCGCGAGATTCGGGTCCGGGTGACCGCCGCCGAAATCTTCCAGCGGTACGGCATTGAACACCGAACCCGGTGCGGCGCCCAGTTCGTCTTCCAATATCTGTTTGGCGTAGGGGCCGGTGATGGCGTGCATGGCGTCGAACTTTAGCGTGATCAAGCCGGCGGCGATGCTTTGTTTGATCAACTCGAAATCGAAAATGTCAGCCATTAACGCGGTGTAATCGGCCACAGGGTCGATAATGTTAACCTTTACGCTGGCGATTTGTTGCTCGCCAACCGTATCCAGATCGATGTCCGCAAGTTCCGCGCTTCGATATTCGGCAATGATTTTGGTATTCGCGTAGAGTGCGTCAGTGAACTTCTCCGGCGCCGGGCCGCCGTTGCCGACGTTGTACTTGATGCCGAAATCTTCGTCGGGGCCGCCGGGATTATGACTAGCCGATAGAACTATGCCGCCGAAGGCTTTGTATTTCCTAATAATATTCGACGCGGCAGGGGTGGACAATAAGCCGCCTTGGCCTATAATGAGCTCACCGAAACCGTTGGCGATCGCCATTTTGATGATGATCTGAATGGCCTGCCGGTTGAAGTAGCGGCCGTCGCCGCCGATGACCAGGGTTTCCCCCTGGTAGCCATCCAAGCTATTGAATATGGATTGGACGAAGTTTTGCAGGTAATTTGGTTGTTGAAATACGCTTACTTTTTTTCGTAGTCCGGATGTGCCGGGCTTTTGATCGTCATAGGGAGTGGTTTTGGTGATTGTTATTGTCATATGCTACCCTTTGTCGTGCGACGTTTTGAAAGGGTTAAAGTATACTAAAACCCTGGTTATTGACAGATTGCCATGCTGAAGCAGAAATTATTCAAGGTTTTCATCCTAGTTGGCGTTTGGGTTACTTCGGCGTGCGCTGCGGCGGACGATGTCTGGTTGCTGGTCGACACCGAAAAGCAGAATATGGAAGTCAAAAAGGGCGGCAAGACTGTTGCCGTGTTGGAGAACATCGCGATCGGCCGTAGCGGTGCCGGCAAGAAAAGCCACCGGGGCGACGACGTCACGCCGGTCGGAAGCTTCAGGATAGGTTGGATCAATCAGCGGAGCATGTTTCGCAAATTCTTTGGCTTGACTTACCCCGATGTCGAGCATGCGGACGAAGCGTTAAAACAAGGAAAAATCGATTTGGATACCTACGAGTCGATCGCTAGGGCGCATTCAGTTGGCCAAGTGCCGCCGCAAAACACCGAATTGGGAGGTCAGATTGGTATCCATGGTTTGGGTAGTGCCAATCTCGCCATTCATAAAACCACAAACTGGACACACGGATGTATCGCATTGACTAACGAACAAATCGACTTGTTGAGTCAATGGGTGGAGAAAGGGACGCTTGTCACCGTGAAATAATGTTGGTAAAAACCAAAAAAATGTTGGACAATTGCCACCGTTTTTTCATTTTATTTTTTGAAACCACAATCAAGGGGAAAACACCATGATGAAAGCCATTAAATTATCAGCAGTTGTTGCCGTTGCAGCTCTGGCTACTGGTTGCGCCAGCACTTCAGACATCGAAAACCTGCAAGGTCAAATCGACAGCCTGAAACCACAAGTTTCTGCCGCCTCTGCTGACGCTGCTTCCGCTAAAGCTGCTGCCGCCGAAGCTGCTGCTAAAGCTGCCGCTGCAGAAGCCGCTGCTAACCGTGCCGCTCAATACGCTCAAGACACCAACAGCAAATTGGACCGCATGTTCAAAAAATCACAACACAAATAAGCTTTATTATTTGAGTTGCCGATTAAAAAAGCCCGTGAACCGAAAGGTTCACGGGCTTTTTTGTTTTCCCGATTCAGCAGTCAATGCGCCTGATTTTGTACGATAGCCGGGGTTTGCACGGGTCTCTCGTAAATCGCAATCGGAATGCCGCTGGCTTTTTCGAGAGCGGCTTTTAAAATCGCGCCTTTGATAACCGGCATTTTGCCACCATTGGCCTGTTCGATTAAATCCAGCGCCACGTGCAGGCGTTGCTCGAAAGTCGCGGGCGTCTCTTCCATTTGCGGATAGGTTTCCAAATACAAGGTGTCGTGATACCAGCCGACCTTGATTGGCTGATTGACAATATTGACCGTGGTGCCGGTTTTCACCATCGGGAAGAACTGCTCGATGTCGGCGGGATACATCCTGATGCACCCATGGCTTACGCGCATGCCGACGCCATTGGTCTTATTGGTGCTGTGGATCAAATAACCGGGAATGCCCAGGCGAAATGCATACAATCCCAACGGGTTGTCCGGACCGGGTGGGTAATAAGGGTCCAGCACATCGCCATCGGCCAAATGTTCGGCGATGATGGACTTAGGCGGGGTCCACGACGGCCGCTCGGTTTTACCGAGAATGCGGGTTTTGCCGAGCGGCGTCTTCCAGTCGTCTTCCCTACCTATGCCGATCGCATACGTCACCACCTTGGTTGTGTCCGGAAAATAATAAATTCGCATTTCCGGCAAATTGATCACGATCCCTTCGCGGGGCGCGTTAGGTAGCAAAAAACTGCTGGGAATCTTCACTTGCGTTCCCGCGCCGGGCAACCAGCGATCGACATAGGGATTGGCCAACACAATTTGATCCTGACCCAGTCTGAAATTGACGGCGATATCAATCAATGTGTCTTCCTGTTTGGCCGCGACATATTTGACCTCGTGTGGCGGATTGCCGATCAGGCTGTCGCCGGGCCGATCCGGCGGCGCCAAGGTCAGGGCCGAGACCGGCGGCGCGACCAGACCTATCAACAGGCCTATCAATAATCGGATTTTCATTGAACCTTACCTTCAACGTTAAATAATTCGAGCAGACGCGGCAGGAACTGGGCAAGTTCCGCGGTCATAATCGAAAAATCGGCATCGAATTGCTCGACCTCGTCGAACGCTTCGATATTCGCGGCTTGTTCCTGCACCAAATCCAGGAATTTAAGGCGCTTCACCGCCAAATTCTCGTCCAGCACAAACGATAGTCTGTCCGTCCAATTCATCGCCAATTTAATGACTTGTTTGCCGGTATCCAAATGATTTTTGATCTCCGGCAAACCCAGGTCGTGGCGCTTGCAGCGAATGATGGCGCCTTCCTCTTCGGGCGAGCGCAATTCGCATTCGTCCTCAATGAGAATGTCTCCAGGGGTTTGGTTTGATAGCAGCCACTGGGTCATCACGCTGGAGGCCATGCCGTTGCCGGCTATCGGCGTCACCGGCAACGAACCCAGGGATTTGCGCAACAGGCTCAATAAGTCCTCGGCTTTCTTCGCCGAGGCGGCGTCAACGACCAGCCAGCCACCTCGGCCGTCGATATAGGCATAGGTCTTCTTGGAAAAGGAAAAGGCTCTCGGCAATAAATCAAAGATTAATTCGTCCTTCAGTCGATTGCGCTCCTTGGCCGGCAGTTTACGAGCTTCGCGTTCTTCGATTTCTCCGATCTTTTCTTGCAGCATTTCGTTGATGACCGAACTGGGCACCACCTTTTCTTCTTTCTTGGCACAAACCATTAAGAATCCGTTACTGGCATGCACCAGATCGTCGGAAGCCCGTCCCAACGGCGAAGTCCAGCCGAAGCTAAAGGTGTCGTGACTGCCGCAAGGCTTGAAAGAGGATTGGGCCAGCTTTTGTTGCACGGCTTCGGCGGACAACTCGAACGGCTCGGAAAACCGATAGGCGGCAAGATTCTTAAACCACATGAAAAGACTCTGTCAAAAACCGGCCATTATCGCAAATTTGTTGAATCCGTAGAACCGGCCAATTGGGAAAACCGCCGAATTTGGCGAGTTGGGTGCGGTGCTTCATCATCAGTTATTCACATTTAGCCACTACTGATCATACTGTAAAAAAGCTTGACAAATTAACTCGTTGAAATCAAAAGAATAATATCAAGCCATTGATAATTATGGCTTTTTTGAGTGGCTAAATTTTATACAATCTAAGCTCGACTCAGGAAATCCGGGGAAATCGACCGGCAATCGCCGCTCAACTCACAGACTTATCCACAACTTCTGTGACTATCCGGAGTTTTCCCTGGCGGGATAGTCAGTTAGCGGTGAAAACGAGTTAGTCATCTTGAACGGGTGGAGCAAAACCGGACCATGGCTTTCCATCAGGTTTGTTAAGATATGCCGAATACGGCACTCCGGCCGCCGTCTATCGGCCGCAACTGGGGCGACACCATGCTTTCCACCTGGGAAAATCTGCTGATTGGCGCCATGGCGCTGTTGATTCTATTCTGGATGCGGCCCGGCATCAAAGCCGCGTTGTCCCGGAGCCGGCAGGCACCGTCCGACTGGGGTGGCTTGATCGTGCCGCTCGTCATGGTCGTGATGTTTGTGCTTTTCCTCATCGCAATGGTTTGAAATGAACGAAGAATTTTATCTGGAAGACGAAGACGACGAAGTCGAGTATTACGCCGTACGTCCAAACAAGACACGGATCAAAAAGGAAATCGCCGAAGTGTTCGCGATGGCCGAGGAAATCAGCGGCTTGTCGATGGCCCATATCGCCGAGTTCGAGTTACCGGAACCGATAGAGCAAGCCTTGCGCGATGCCGGCAAAATGGGGCAAAACGCCGCTAAAAAGCGGCTGCTGAAATACATCACCGCGCGGATGCGCGAGCTCGATACCGACGCGATCCGCGAAAAACTGGATCGCCTCAAAAACCGCAGTGCTCACGCGGTGCGCGAGCACCATCAGGCCGAACGCTGGCGCGACGCATTGCTGGCCGACACCGGCAACGGTCAAATTACCGAGTTGCTCGGCGAATATCCGGGCGCCGACTCCCAGCATCTGCGCCAATTGCAACGCAATGCTCAGAAGGAAGCGAAGGATGGCAAGCCGCCGAAGGCCGCCAGGCAGCTGTATCAATATCTGAAGCAATTGATCGCCGACGCCGGCGTGGCATACCAAAGCGAATCGGACGACGACACCGAGAGCATCGAATGACCCAGGCTTGGTCCGGAGCGCGATTTCGAGTTGGCGGGCCGGCTTCAGCGACCGGCCAAGCGCATTTGCGCCAAAATCCACCCTTGCCGTCTGGCGACGTAGGCACTGGGGCGATCGGCTTTCAGCAGCAGGGGATTTGGCAGCGTCGCGGCTAGCAACGCGGCTTGCGCCGGGGTTATCTGGTGGGCGGGAACGCCGAAATAACGGCGGCTGGCGGCTTCGACGCCGAATAAATGATCGCCGAATTCGGCGATGTTCAGATAGATCTCCAGTATTCGCTGTTTGCTCCAAAACAATTCGATCAGCACGGTAAACCAAATCTCCAGCGCTTTTCTGGCCCAATTTCGAGCCGGGCTCAGAAACAAATTTTTCGCGACCTGCTGGCTGATTGTGCTGGCGCCCCGCAGCTTGCCGCCGCGCGCATGGTGCGACCATGCCTTGCCGATTGCCTCGATATCGAAGCCGTTGTGCCGATAAAACAATTGATCTTCCGAAGCCACCACCGCCGCATAGGCATGCGGTGATATGCGGTCGCCATCGACCCACTGCCGGGAAATCGGCCGATAGTTCTTGCCGGCCAACCAATCTTCCCAATGGCGGTTCAACATGAAAGCCGATGTCGGTGGCGGCAGGTAGCGCAAGACCATGACACTCAGCACCGATCCCACGATGAACGCGGTAAGAGCGTAGCCGAATCCGCGTTTCAGAGACCGCCACGGCGAAGCCGCCGCCCGCCGAAAACGGCGGGAAGGGGCGCGATAACGTTCGGGATGTCGGAAATGTCTCAAGTGGTGTTCGGCGGCAAATTTTCCGGACATTATCCACGATTCGCGTTGCCGCTACCGAAATGGGGGAAATGCCGCCATGATTTCTGTTTTTTCAGATATTTAACATAGTTCTGAATGAAAGCGGCGGCAAACAGCCTGGCCAGGGCGCATGCCGCATGGCCCAGAAGTTTTGGCATACGCTTTGCTTTATAAACAGCGGCATCAAGGATGTTAAGTTCTCTCCCCCGTGAACATGGAAAACAACGACGCCAAGGAACACCTGGATAAAAGCCGCTACAACGGCTTTTATCCAGGCAGGGACGACCCATCAGGCGATTCGCCTACCCATTCGCCGATGTCTCCGCGGCAAATCCCACCCTCGGCCCTTGAGCCGATTCGCAGTATCATCCAAGCTTTGCGATTTCGCCTGGGTCTTCATGAAAAACCATCATCGCTTGTTGCTTGGCCTCGTGCTGGGCGCGTCGGCCGGATTGGCCGGCCACGAATACGCCGGCTGGCCGCCGCTACAACTGACCGTTCGCTATGCGCTGGAGCCGCTGGGCCAGATTTTTCTGCGACTGATCTTCATGGTCGTCGTACCGATGGTCGTCAGCGGCCTGATGCTGGGGGTATTCCAACTCAGCAGCCACCACGGTCTGGCGCGAGTGGCTCGGCGCACCTTGCTGTTTACACTGCTGGCCAGTTCAGCCTCGGTTGCGATCGGGATTACCTTGGTGAACGTCGCCGAGCCCGGCGTCGGCGTTGAAATTCCCCAAACCGGCGAAACCACGGCGGTCGGCGGCATCCGCCGGAACGCCGAACAAGCCAAGCCGATAGAGCAAACCTTGCTGGATATTATTCCGAAAAACCCGTTCGCGACCGCCTCGCAAGCGCTGGAAGGCGAAATGCTGGCGCTGATGTTTTTCTCGCTGGTGTTCGGCGCGGCCTTGGCCACGGTCACGGCCGGCAGGGCCTCGCGCTGGGTCGAACTATTGGAAGAAAGCTATGCCGCCAGCTTGGTCGTCGTCGATTGGGCGATGCGCTTGGCGCCGTTGGCGGTGTTCGCGCTGGTGTTTCAATCGACGTTCAAATTCGGCCACCAGATTCTGGTGTCGTTGGGGTTTTACGTGGCCGTCGTGGTCGGCGGTCTGGTATTGCAGCAAATACTGGTGTATTCGGCCTTGTTGAAGGCCTTTACCCACCGGTCGCCGCTGGCGTTTTTTCGGGACTGCCGGGAAGTTTATCTGTACGCCTTCGCGACCGCCTCGTCCAATGCCACGCTGCCGCGGTCGCTGGAGTTGGCCGAGCGCGATTTGGCGATCAAGCCGGAAATCGCCCGCTTCGTATTGACGATAGGTTCGACCGCCAATCAAAACGGCACCGCGCTGTTCGAGGGCATTACCGTGCTGTTCCTGGCCCAGGTCTACGGGGTCGATCTGTCGATGGCCGAGCAGGTACGCGTGGTGATGATGGCGATACTGGCCGGCATCGGCACCGCCGGCGTACCCGGCGGCTCGCTGCCGCTGATCATGATTTTGACGCAACAGGTTGGCATCCCGGCCGAGGGTATGGGGCTGATCCTGGGCGTGGACCGGTTTTTGGACATGTGCCGGACTACCCTAAACGTTAGCGGCGATTTGGTGATCGCCGCCTTGGTGGACCAGCCGGAACCGGCCAAGGCCGAATGAGCCGCAGGCCGAGATTCGCCGCCTGACAAGCGGGTTTCGCTCGAGTCGCCGCCGGTCTGTGACATTCAACACTTGCAGGGCCTGATTCGGCCCTGTATCGTTGCCCGAATCTTTGCGCCAATATCCTCACATGTCCGATTCCGCCACACAAAAACTGATACTGGTCGACGGCTCGTCGTTCCTGTTCCGCGCCTTTCACGCCGTTCCGCCGCTGACCAATGCGCAAGGCGAACCGACGAATGCGATTTATGGCGTTTCCAACATGTTGCGCAAGTTGATCAACGATTACAACACGCCCTATTTCGCGGTGGTATTCGATGCGCCGGGCAAGACCTTTCGCCACGATATGTACGAGCAATACAAGGCGCACCGGCCGCCGATGCCGGACGATTTGCGGGTGCAAATCCAACCCTTGCATGAATTGATCCGGGCGTTGGGGCTGCCGTTGATCATCGAGCACGGCGTCGAGGCCGACGACGTGTTGGGTTGCCTAGCGCAAAGCGCCGCCCGCCAGGGCTTTCAGGTGGTTATTTCCACCGGCGACAAGGACATGGCGCAATTGGTCAACGACCAAATCATCCTGGAAAACTCGATGACCAATACCCGGATGGACATCGCCGGCGTGATCGACAAATTCGGCGTCAAGCCCGAGCAAATCATCGATTATCTGGCCTTGATGGGCGATGCCGTCGACAACATTCCGGGCGTGCCCAAGGTCGGCCCGAAGACCGCCGCCAAGTGGTTGCAGGAGTACGGCACGTTGGACAACCTGATCGCCCACGCCGGCGACATCAAGGGCAAGATCGGCGACAACCTGCGCGACGCGCTCGGTCAGCTGCCGCTATCGCGCGAGCTGACCACGATCAAATGCGATGTGGCTTTGCATTACACGTTGGATGACTTGAAACGCAAGCAGCCGGACATCCCGGCTTTGAAAAACCAGCTGGGGCAACTCGGCTTCAGCAGCTGGCTAAAAACCTTGAACGGCGACGGCGCGCCTGAAATCTCGGGCGCGGCGGCGGACAACGCGCCGGCTGCCGCGGAGCCTGTCGCCGCGTTGGTCAAAGACTATCAAACCGTGCTGAATCAGGCCGAATTCGAGTCCTGGCTGAAGACGCTCGCGCAAGCCGATCTGTTTGCGTTCGATACCGAAACCAGCAGTCTGAATTACAGCGATGCGCAAGTCGTCGGCGTCTCGTTCGCGGTGGAAGCCGGCCGGGCCGCCTATCTGCCGCTGGCGCACGATTATCCGGACGCGCCAGTGCAACTCGACCGGCAAAGCGTGCTGGCGGCCTTGCGGCCGCTGCTGGAAGATCCGGCGAAAGCCAAACTCGGCCAAAACCTGAAATACGATGCCCACGTGCTGGCCAATCACGGCATCGCGTTGCGCGGCATCCGCCACGATACGATGCTGCAATCCTACGTGCTGAACAGTACCGCCACCAAGCACAACATGGACGATCTGGCCAAGTATTATCTCGGCGTCGATACCATTCATTTCGAGGATGTTTGCGGCAAGGGCGCTAAGCAGATCGGCTTTGCCGAGGTCGCGATCGACCAGGCCACCGAATACGCCGCCGAAGATGCAGACATCACCTTGCGCCTGCACCAGACCTTGTCGGCGCAATTGCAACAACAACCCGGTCTTTGGAAACTGTATAACGAGATCGAAGTACCGCTGATCGAAGTGCTGACCCGCATCGAAGCCAACGGGGTGTTGATCGACAGCGACATGCTGGCCCAGCAAAGCCAGGAACTCGCCGATCGGATGATAGGCCTGGAAATTCAGGCCCACGATCTGGCGGGTTCCACCTTTAACCTGGGCTCGCCCAAGCAAATCCAGGAAATTCTGTATGATCGCCAGAATTTGCCGGTATTGAAAAAGACGCCGAAAGGCCAGCCGTCCACCGACGAATCGGTGCTGCAGGAATTGGCGATCGATTATCCGTTGCCGCGCGTGATTCTGGAGCATCGCGGCATGAGCAAATTGAAATCGACTTACACCGACAAACTGCCGCAACAAATCAATCCGAAAACCGGCCGGGTGCATACCTCCTACCACCAGGCGGTCGCGGCGACCGGCCGGCTGTCGTCCACCGATCCCAATCTGCAGAACATTCCGATCCGTAGCGAGGAAGGCCGCAAGATTCGCCAAGCCTTCATCGCGCCGCCTGGCTACAAAATCGTCGCCGCCGACTATTCGCAGATCGAACTGCGGATCATGGCGCACTTGTCCGGCGACGCCGGCTTGCTGAAGGCCTTTGCCGACGGCGAAGACGTCCACCGCGCCACCGCCGCCGAAGTGTTCGAAGTGGCGCCGGACCAAGTCACCAACGATTTGCGCCGCTCGGCCAAGGCCATCAATTTCGGCTTGATCTACGGCATGTCCGCCTTCGGTTTGGCGCAACAACTGGGTTTGCCGCGTAATCAGGCCCAATCCTACATCGATTTGTATTTCAGCCGCTATCCCGGCGTCAAACACTACATGGACGATATCCGCGAGCAGGCCAAGCGGCTCGGCTACGTCGAAACCCTGTTCGGCCGCCGCCTGTATTTGCCGGACATCAACGCCCGCAACGCCGCCCAGCGCCAATACGCCGAACGCACCGCGATCAACGCGCCGATGCAGGGCAGCGCCGCCGACATCATCAAGCGGGCGATGATCGCTTGCCACCACTGGATAGAATCCAGCGGCGCCGACCTGAAAATGATCATGCAGGTTCACGACGAATTGGTCTTCGAAGTCGCCGAATCCCAGCTCGAGGCCAATATCGCCCACATCGTCGCCATCATGTCCAACGCCGCCGAGTTGGCGGTACCCCTACTCGTTGAAGCCGGCACCGGCGCGAATTGGGACGAGGCGCACTGAACGGCATGGGAGATTGGCGTTGAAAGTCAAATTCTGGGGCGTTAGAGGTTCCATCGCGACTCCCGGCCCGAGTACCGTCAAATATGGCGGCAACACCACTTGCATCGAGATCGCCAGTTCGTCCGGCGACTTGATCATTCTCGACGCCGGCACCGGCATCCACGCGCTGGCGCAAAGTCTGGCGAGCCGACAGCCGCTGACCGCGCATATTCTGATTACGCACACCCATTGGGACCATATCCAGGGTTTGCCGTTTTTTCTGCCGATGTTCAAGGCCGGCAATCGCATCAACATCTACGGCGGCCTCGATCCCTTCACCCAGCAAGGCATCGAGCGGGCGATGAACGTGCAATTGCAACACAGCTATTTCCCGATCAGCGAAGCGCAGTTGCAAGCCGACATTCGCTATTTTACGTTGAAAGCCGGCGAAACCATGGCGGTCGGCGGCGTGCAGGTCACGCCGACCGTATTGAACCACCCGGTTTACAACTTCGGTTATCGGATCGAGGATGCCGACGGCAGTTCGCTGTTCTTTACCGGCGATTACGAACCGCCGACCAATCCCTATCGCCCCGACCACCCCGGTTATCAAGCGATGCAGGACTTGACCGAACAAAAACTGGCCGAAGTCATCGCGGCGATGAGCGAAGTGGATGCGCTGATTATTGATTCGTCGTATACCGAAACCGAATACGCCCATCGGCGCGGTTGGGGCCACGGTACCTATGCCTCGGCGATCGCGCATGCCAAGCAGGCCGCCGCCAAGCGCCTGTTCCTGACGCACCACGAGCCGACGCGCGGCGACGCCGATCTGGAATCGATCTATAACGCCATCCTGCAAAGCGTCGGCGTCGAACCGGCGATTTATTTAGCCAGGGAAGGCGAGGAATACGAGTTGGCTTCGGCCGGCTCGGCGCCGGCGCCCGAGTAGCGTCTCAAGGCCTGAATTTCCGGTCTGGCCAGTGCCAGACTCAAGCGCCGCCAGGCATTCGAATCGCCGGGTAAGCCGAAACGCAGACTAGCCGGATCGGTGAACAAGCGGGTCAAGATCCCGTGTTC
>NZ_JBYMAP010000046.1:0-23072 GCF_057766305.1 Methylomonas sp. BG-2
GTTTTGGAAAATTTTGCCCGGCACGCAGCAGTCTTCTTATTCTAGCGCGTTCGGACAGCCGGGTGTTCCCAACTAACCCAGGGAAGGGTGGCGACGTCTGGTTCCTCACTCGCTAGCGTCCCGGCTCGACATCCTGCCGAACGGGCGGAAGTCAGCCGCGCGATCGCGCATGGCGGCCGGCCTTTTCAGACGGCCGCCGCCCGCGCCGGGGCTTTCATGCCAATCCGCTCCGACCGCTCGGTCATGCCGCTTCGCCCGGAATATCAAGCCGTTCCGCTTAATCATCCTGTCATTTTGCGCTGCCTATAATCCCGGCCTATTTATCCCAGCCCTGGAGTTAAGCATGCGTAAAGTAAGCAGATTTTCCCGTGTCGCCGGCCAATCGGCGCTGCTGGCGGCCGTTGCCGCGCTGGCAAGCCCGGCCTTCGCTGCGGACGGCCCGCAAATGCCGCAAGGCATTCAGTTCGGCGATCCGATACCGGGCAAAACCGTGGTTTGGAGCCGTGCCGACCGGCCGGCCCGGATGTTCGTGCAATATGCCTTCGATGCCGACTTCACCGACCCGGTGACGATTCGCGGCCCCTACGCCACACCGGAATCTGATTTCACCGCCCGGCAGGATTTGGTCGATCTGCCGGAAGGCCGGGATGTGTACGTTAAAGTCTGGTTCGAGGACTTGACCAACGCTCGGAATACCAGCGAAACGGTGACCGGGCAATTCCACACCGTCGGTAAACGCGACAACATCCGCTTTGTCTGGGGCGGCGACATCGCCGGCCAGGGTTGGGGCATCAACGAAAGCTTCGGCGGCATGAAAATCTACGAAGCCATGCGCCAGGTCCAACCGCAATTCTTCATCGAAAGCGGCGACAGCGTGTATTCCGACGGTCCGATTAAAGAAAGCGTGGTGGCCGAGAACGGCCAGGTCTGGACCAATCTGGTCACGCCGGAAGTGTCCAAAGTGGCCGAAACGCTGGACGAATTTCGCGGCCGCTACAAATACAATCTGCTGGACGCCAATCTGCGCCGGTTCAACGCCGAAGTGCCGCAAATCTGGCAATGGGACGATCACGAAGTGGTCAATAACTGGTCGGACGCCAAGGACTTGACCAACGATACGCGTTATACGATCAAGGACATCCCGACCCTGATCGCCAACGCCACTCAAGCCTTCCACGAATACGCCCCGCTGCGCCCGCACGGCGCGGAGGAGTCCGACCGGGTTTACCGGAAATTGTCCTACGGCAAATTGCTGGAGGTGTTCGTGTTGGACATGCGCAGCTACCGGGGCCCGAACAGCGCCAATCTGCAAAGTTTCGAAAGCGAGGAAACCGCGTTTTTGGGCGAGGAACAACTGGCCCGTCTGGAAGAGGCGCTGGCGAGCTCCGAAGCGACCTGGAAAATCATCTCCGCCGACATGCCGCTGGGTTTGAATATCGCCGACGGCACATTGCCGGACGGCACGCCGCGCTGGGAAGCGGTCGCCAACGGCAACAACGGCCCGGCCGCCGGCCGCGAGCTGGAAATCGCCCGCTTGCTGAGCTTTATCAAACACGCCCATGTCAAAAACGTGGTGTGGCTGACCGCCGACGTGCATTACGCCGCCGCGCACTATTACGACCCCGGCAAGGCCTCTACCAAGGATTTCGCGCCGTTCTGGGAGTTCGTCGCCGGCCCGCTGAACGCCGGCTCATTCGGACCGAACAGTACCGACGGCACGTTCGGCCCGCAAGTGGTGTTCAGCAAAACTCCGCCGGCCGGCCAAGTCAACCTGTCGCCTTACGCCGGCTTACAGTTCTTCGGCCAAGTCGATATCGACCAACGCAGCAAAGCCCTGCGGGTTGCGTTGAAAGACCTCAACGGCGCGACGGTGTTCAGCAAAGTACTGCCCGCCGACGGCGTACGCCGCAATCGCGACTAACTCTCCCTTCATACTTAGGAGCAAACATGTTAAGAGTTTTTTCCAGCCTGCCCGCGACGGCCATCGCACTGGCTATACTGAGTGGGCCCGGCACCGCCGCCGCGCATTCCTATCACCGGCAGCACGGCACCATGCAAACCAGTCCTCTCGTCATCGGCCATCGCGGCGCCGCCGGCTACCGTCCGGAGCACACGCTGGCGGGTTATAGTCTGGCGATCGAAATGGGCGTCGATTTCATCGAACCCGATTTGGTGCTGACCAAGGACGGCAAGATGATTGCCCGCCACGAGCCGATGATAGGCGGTACCACCGATGTCGCCAACCACCCGGAATTCGCCGACCGCAAAACCAAGCGGATGGTGGACGGCGTCGAATACCAGGACTGGTTCGCCAGCGACTTTACGTTGGCCGAGATCAAAACCCTGCGCGCCAGGGAACGCTTGCCACAACTGCGCCCGGCCAACACCGCCTACGACGGCCTGTATGAAATTCCGACACTGGACGAAGTGATTGGATTGGCCAAGCAAAAAAGCCGGGAAACCGGCAGGACGATAGGCATTTACCCGGAAATCAAGCATTCGACTTATCACGCCGACTTGAAAGCCGCCAACGGCCGGCCGCTGTTCGGCCGGTATTTCTTCGAAAACAAGCTGCTGACCAAATTGCACGCCGCCTACGGCGACAGCGCCTGCGCGCCGGTGTTCATCCAATCCTTCGAAGTCGGCAATCTGCGGTATTTGAGTAGAAAAACCGACATTCGCTTGGTGCAGTTGATCGACGCCGACGATGTCAATGCCGATGGTTCGCTGTCGCTGGTTCCGCCTTACAAACAGCCCTACGATTTCGTCAAGGCCGGCGACCCGCGCACGTTTGCGGATTTGTTGAGCGAAACCGGCCTGGATTTCGTTAAGTCCTATGCCGACGCGATCGGCCCATGGAAACCTTATCTGGTGAAAACGGTCGCCGATGGCGTGGACCGTAACGGCGACGGTAACATCGATCTACACGACCGCCGCGTGGACGGCAGTACCGGCGTGTTGGAAATGGCCCACGCCAAGGGTTTGCAGGTGCATGGCTGGACCTTCCGCAACGATTCCGGCGGTTACGGTTTCGCGGACCCGCAACAGGAAATGAGCTACTACTTTGATTTAGGCCTGGATGGCTTGTTCACCGACTTCCCGGACACCGGCGTGGCCGCTCGCGATGCCTCGGCCAACGCCGACTCGACCTTCGGTCATTGCGGCCGCGGCCGACATCGCGAGGATTGATTCGACCCCGCCTAGCTTGCACCATGCCGACGGTTCCAGGTACCGACGGCAACGCCGGATGCGCAAACCCGGTTTGCGCATCCGGCGCCCGCCATGGCGGATTGTTTGAGTAAGTCGGCCGACTTAAGAGCCTCCCGCCCCCGGCGCGGCGGCGCTAACCCATCGATAGACCGGCAACCGCCGCTACGGCTCGTCTAATAGCGCGGCTGGATATAAGAAACCGAACCGATCTGGCGTAGCGGCCTCCGCATATGGCCATAGGCGGCGAATTCATCGTTCAGATCGGAGTAGCGCAGAAAATCGCGCTTGTAGTCGTGTTCCCATATCGGGTTTTTCAGGATATGCGCCACGCTCAATCGATACGCGGTACGCACGCCGTTCAGCCCGCAAGGTTCGGCGATTTGAGTCATTTCAAAGCCTTCGCGCTTGACCGCGTGCGCCAACGACGGCGTGACCAGGATGTACCAGTCCCGAATTCCGGTCTGCTGGCAATATACGACGGCCGCCCGATACAAACCCCACATGACGCTACGGCTCAAACTTTTGTAATCTTGCAGGAAACTGACACGCCGATCGACTTCGCCGTTGGCCAACACTTTGGCCGGCCGTCTGTGCAAGTTTAAGCGCCGGGCTTCCCGCAGCACGCACAGCCGGGAGATTTCCACCGAATTACGGTATTGATTCACCGACAAGGGCTGGTACGGTGTGCAACGGTCCTCGAGCGGAAACCGATAGCCGCTCGGCTTGACCAGCCGCATTGCGCCCAGCCAACAACCGCTTTCGCGATGGCGGACCAAAAAATGCACCGCATTTTCGTCCCAATGGTCCTTCTCCAATCGATCGGGAAACCGCTCCTTGTCTTCGTAACCCATTTCATCGCAATACACCCGGAAGCGGAGGTTGTAATGGATTTCCAGACTCTCGGGCGTATCCGCCAGAAACACATCAAAACTATTGTCAAAATAACGTTTTTCTTCAATCAAGCGACACCATCCCGACGACTATAGATCCCTTGCTGCTCCGACGGTTAGTCAAATAGCAGCCCCGAGCTTAGATAATATAACAATTTTAAGCATTTACAAATCGCAATTGTCCTTTTGTTCAGGCAAAAAACCGGCTAAGCTTGCCCGAAAAATTACCAGAATATTTGGCCGCCCATTCGAAAATAGGTCTTTTTTGAAAGTGATTATTCTGATTAAATAATCCAGTCAAAACCTTACACCACCTACTTGGAGCAAAGTAAGAACTTGAGTACCGTGCCGCGCCTAAACCTCGTCCTCGCTTCCTTCGCCTGCCTGCTGCTGCACGGTTCGCCGGCCGCCGCCCGTTACGCGGCCATTGTCATCGACGCCGATACCGGCCGGGTCGTTCACGAAACCGACTCCACCCATCGCTGGTATCCGGCCTCGCTGACCAAAGTCATGACGATCTACATGACGTTCTCGGCGATAGAATCCGGTCACCTGCACCTGCACGACACGGTCACGGTTTCCCGGCACGCTTCGCTGCAACCCAGCTCCAAGCTGGGACTGCGCCAGGGCCAAAGCTTGACCGTCGAACAGGCCATCATGGCGGTCACCACCCGCTCGGCCAACGACGCGGCGGTGGTACTGGCCGAACACCTGGGCGGCACCGAAAGCAACTTCGCGGCGATGATGACCCAAACCGCGCATCGGCTGGGCATGTATAACAGTTCATTTCAGAACGCCAGCGGCCTGCCGGACGACGGTCAAATCAGCAGCGCCCGCGATCTGGCCTTGTTGTCGGCCGCGCTGATTCGCGATTTTCCCCAGTACTACCGCTATTTCTCGGCCACCGAATTTCACTACAAGGGCCGGGTGCTGCCGAATACCAACCGGATTCTGAAAAGCTATCCGGACGCCGATGGCCTGAAGACCGGTTTCACTTGCGGCTCCGGCTACAACCTGATCGCCTCGGCCAAACGCAACGGCCACCGCTTGATCGGCGTGCTGCTGGGCGCGCATAGCAGCGCCGAGCGCTTTCAACAAATGGAAAACTTGCTGGACCTGGGTTTTACCAACAGCGCCAGCGGCTTGTACGGCGGTCATATCAGCCAATTGCAGGACGGCAGCGATGCGCCGCCACCGTTCCAGTTGTCTTCCAATCGTTGCGCCGGAAGCGCCGAGCAGATGGGCGCCGACTCCGGCAGCAGCCGATACGAGCCGATTCGGATCAATCCCGGCCATTCCGAACGCCGCAAGGCGACCCCGGAGACACATACCGCCAGCATCAAAAGCCATCGGGACGAGCGCGCCTGGTCGGTTGCGATGGGCAATTTCGCTCGCAAGATCGACGCCGACGTCAATCTTAAACGTGCCCGTAACGCGCTGGGCCCGCTGGCGAAAGCCGGCCAACCGCGTATCGTCCGTCAGAAATTCAAGGGCGGCGTGTTCTGGAAAACCGTGTGGACCGGACTGGCGCAAGACGACAGCCGCGACTTCTGCCGGCGGCTGCACGCCAAAAACCTGGACTGCACCGCATTGCCGCCGTCCGCCAAGTCGATCGCCAGCGTCGAGCCCCCGCGCCGCCGCGGCAAGGCCGGTTAAGCGGAGCGAAAATGGCCCGGCCCGATGCCGGCCGGTTCAATAGTGCGGCGGCCGCTCGTCCGCCCGCGCGGCACCGCCATCGTGAATCGCCTGCCCCAGACTTTTAATCTTGTCGTGCAATAATTTGCAGGTCTCTTCCAATTTGCCGATCTGGATTTGCTGGTCGGCCACCACCTGATTCAAAGCCTGTATCAGGTCTTCCTGATAAGCCTGTTTGATCTCCAATTCGATGATTCTGTCTTCGTTCATGACCTGTCGTGATCGGGAATGGACGGTCATTTTAACCGAAATCGCCGGCGACTCGGCTCGCACAGACTCGGTAAACTCGCTATCATTGAGGAGGTCAACCACTTAGCGAGGACGCAACGATGACTACTATCGCAGACCCGGTAATCGGCCGTTGGTATAAAGACCTGGAGAGCAACCTCACCTTCAAGGTCGTCGCCATCGAAGGCAACGACGACAACATCGAAGTCCAGTACGCCAACGGCGACCTGGGCGAATACGACAACGAAAGCTGGTACAACTCGACCATAGACTACATCGAAGATCCGGAAGACTGGAGCGCGCCGTTCGACGACCTGGAAGCCGACGACCTCGGCTATACCGATCCCGACCGCCACGCCCGCCCGGACTCGGAAGATTTGGATATCAGCGACTTTTTGGATTAAGCACTCACCTGTTATGAAAATGACCGCCCAACAATTCTTGGACTGGGAATCCAAGAGCATCACGCTGCTGGCCATGTCCGGCGCGGGCAAGACCACCTTGTCCAGTAAACTGCCCAAGGACAAATGGTTCCATTATTCCGGCGATTACCGGATCGGCACCAAGTACCTCGAAGAACCCATCCTGGACAATATCAAACAGCAGGCGATGGGCGTGCCGTTTTTGCGCGACTTGCTCAAATCCGACTCAATCTACATCTGCAGCAACATCACCGTGGAGAATTTGGCGCCGGTTTCCAGCTTTCTGGGTAAGATCGGCAATCCGGCCAAGGGCGGCCTGTCGCAGGCCGAATTCAAGCGCCGCCAGGCCTTGCACCATCAGGCCGAAATCGCGGCGATGAACGACGTACCGGATTTCATTCACAAGGCCGAAACCATCTACGGCTACAAACATTTTCTGAACGACGCCGGCGGCAGCGTCTGCGAACTGGACTGCCCGGAAGTACTGGAAACGCTGGCCCGGCACACACTGATCGTCTATATCAAAATTCCGCCGGCGTTGGAACAAACCATCATCGACCGGGCCAAGCAAGACCCGAAACCGCTGTACTACCGCCCCGAATTCGTCGATGCCAAACTCGGCCAATTCATGACCGAACGCGGTTACGCCTCGACCGACCAAATACCGCCCGACGACTTTGTCACCTGGGTGTTTCCGGAACTGTTCAAGGCCCGCGTGCCGCGCTACGAAGCGATCGCCGAGCAATACGGCTACACGGTCAGCGCCGATGAAACCGCCACGGTAAAAAACGAACAGGACTTCATCGAACTGATCGCCTCGGCCATCGCCCGTCAAAGCGCATGAGGGATCAACCGCGATGCCGCTAGTTGCCCATACCGACCTACCGACCTTTCGCCGCTTGCAAGACGAGGGCGAAGAAATTCTGAGCCCGCAACGCGCGCTGCGCCAATCCATCCGCGAATTGCATATCGGTCTGCTCAACATCATGCCCGACGCCGCGCTGGAAGCCACCGAACGCCAGTTTTTCCGGCTAGTCGGCGCCTGCAACCAGATTGCCCAGTTCCACGTTCATCCCTTCACGATTGCGGGGCTCGAACGCGGCCCGGAGGCGCTGGCCCATATCGACGCGTATTACGAGAGCTTCGAGCAAATCAAGCGGGACGGCCTGGACGCGCTGATCATCAGCGGCGCAAGCGTCACTCACGACCGTGTGCAAGATGAAGTGTTTTGGGAGCCGTTGACGGAAATTTTCGCGTGGGCCTACCAAAATGTTACTTCGATATTGTGTTCTTGTCAGGCCACCCATGCCTTGATCCAACATTGCTACGGCGTCGAGCGCACCCGCTTGCCCAACAAACGCTGGGGCGTGTTTTCGCACAAGGTCGTCGACCGCCGCCACCCCCTGGTGGCCGAAATCAATACCCGCTTCGACGTGCCGCACTCACGCTATAACGAAGTCTTTCAAGCGGACATGGCAAAACACGGTTTGAAAGTGCTGGTGGCCAGCGACCAAGCCGGCGTGCATCTGGCGGTCAGTCCGGATGGCTTTAGGATCGTGTTCTTCCAGGGCCACCCGGAATACGACGACATCAGCCTGCTGAAGGAATATAAGCGCGAAGTGTTGCGCTTTTACCGGGCCGAGCGCGACGATTACCCGCCGTTTCCGGAAAACTACTTCGATCCGGCGACGCAGCGCCTGCTGTCCGAATACGAAGCCCACGTCAAGGCGGCCCGGCACGGCGCCAGACCGCTGAAAGCCATGCCCGAGGAGCAGATACTCAACCATTTGGATATCACCTGGCGCGACTCGGCCAAGGCGGTATTCAACAACTGGCTGGGCAAGGTGTACCAGATCACCAACGAAGACCGCCGTTTGCCGTTCATGAACGGCATCGACCCGGACAACCCGTTGGGACTTTGATGGATGCCGGCTTTTTACAGCAGGCGGTGGATTTGGCGGCCGCCAACGTCGATCAAGGCGGCGGGCCGTTCGGCGCGCTGATCGTCCGCGACGGCCGCGTCATCGCCGCCAGCGGCAATCGGGTGACCGCCGACCTGGACCCGACCGCTCACGCCGAAATCGCGGCAATCCGGTTGGCCTGCCGGGCGCTCGGCGATTTCCAACTGACCGACTGCACGCTGTACACCAGCTGCGAACCCTGCCCGATGTGCTTGGGCGCGATTTATTGGGCGCGGCTAAAGGCGGTGTATTACGCCTGCGGCCGGCTCGACGCGGCCCAAGCCGGCTTCGACGACGGTTTGATCTACGACGAGATCGGCAAGGCCGGCGAACAACGCCGCATCGCAATGCGCCGGCTGCCGCTGGCGGAACCGGAATTGCCGTTCCGCCGCTGGCAAGCCAAGAGCGACAAAATCCGCTATTGAGCCGCCGCCTCACCGGCCTTGGCCGGCGCTTCCTTCCCCTTGATTTTCAGCAGCCAGCCGTCCTGACCCAGGCAACCGCTGGCGATGGTCTTGCTTTCGGCGGCTTTCGCGGTGACGTGAATCCGGGCAAAACCGCCGCTCAAGGCCGGCAATGTGGTGTTTACCAAATAAAAAGTCTTTTTATTGACGACTTCCACTTTCATTTTCTCGCCGCGCGCCTCGGCGGTGATCGTAAACGGATCGGCGTTCGGTGAAACGTGGAACGACATCGGCGTTCCCGGCTCGACTTCCGCCATGTGCGCGGGCGCGAAGTCCCGAAATTTGGGTTTCTTGCATTGCTGCTTGTCTTCCTCGTCCGGCGTTACCGCCGCTACCGCTCCCGAAAAGCACAACGCGCCCAGCAAGACCGCGCGTTTCCAGCCTGATGAACCTCTCATATTGATCCCCTTGTTGTTATTCTAATGATCGAAAGCCGTCCGGGCCGCCGCTCGACGAAGGCGTTTTCGGCACCACCTGTCCGGCCGCCTCACTTTAATCAGTTTCGCCCGATAGTTCAACGCTCCGCCCGCCCGCGAGCCCCAGCAAACTTCTCCCCATCGCAATCCAGAACATGTAAAATCCCCGGCTTTCCCCGTTCCGTTGATTGAAAACATGACGAGTTTCGAAGGTACCACCATATTGTCCGTGCGGCGCGGCGACAAAGTCGTGATCGGTGGCGACGGCCAAGTCACGCTGGGCAATACCGTGATGAAGGCCAACGCCCGCAAGGTGCGTAGGCTCTACCACGACAAGGTCATTGGCGGTTTCGCCGGCGCCACCGCCGATGCCTTTACCTTGTTCGAGCATTTCGAAGGCAAGCTCGAAAAACACCGCGGCAACCTCACCCGCGCCGCCGTCGAAATGGCCAAGGACTGGCGCACCGACCGGGCCTTGCGCAAACTGGAGGCCTTGCTGATCATCGCCGACAGCAAAACCACCCTGGTCATTTCCGGCACCGGCGACGTCATCGAGCCGGAATACGATTTCATCGCGATCGGCTCCGGCGGCGCGTTCGCGCAAAGCGCGGCCCGCGCCTTGTACGAAAATACCGAACTCGGCGCCCGCGACATCGTCGAAAAAGCGCTGCACATCGCCGCCGACATCTGCATCTACACCAACCACAATTTACGCATCGAAGAATTGGACGCCGAGGCCAAGCCGGCGGAGCAAGAACAACCATGAGTCAAATGACCCCGAGAGAAATCGTCAGCGAACTGGACAAACACATTGTCGGCCAGGCCGACGCCAAGCGTTCGGTCGCGATCGCGCTCCGCAACCGCTGGCGCCGCGGCCAGGTGGATGCCGGCATGCGCGAGGAAATCACACCGAAGAACATTCTGATGATAGGCCCGACCGGCGTCGGCAAAACCGAAATCGCCCGCCGACTGGCTCGCTTGGCCAACGCCCCCTTCATTAAAATAGAAGCCACCAAGTTTACCGAGGTCGGTTACGTCGGCCGCGACGTGGAATCCATCATCCGCGATTTGGTGGATACCGCCGTCAAAATGACCCGCATCGCCGCGATGGAAAAAGTACAAAACCGCGCCGCCGACGCCGCCGAGGACAAGGTGCTGGACATTCTGCTGCCGCGCGCCGAGGGCGGCATGCTGTCCGACACCGAAGAGTCCACCCGTCAGAAAATGCGTAAAAAGCTGCGCGAAGGCGATCTGGATGACAAGGAAATTCAAATCGACGTCGCCGCGCCGTCGGTCGGCGTCGAGATCATGGCTCCGCCGGGCATGGAAGAGATGGCCAATCAATTGCAGGGCATGTTTCAAAACCTGAACAGCGGCCGCACCAAGACCCGCAAATTGAAGATCAAGGACGCGCTGAAACTGCTGCAGGAAGAAGAAGCCGGCAAACTGGTCAACGAGGAAGACATCAAGCAGACAGCCTTACAAGCCGTCGAGCAAAACGGCATCGTGTTCCTGGACGAGATCGACAAAATTTGCAAGCGCGCCGAAATTGGCGGCGGCGAAGTCTCGCGTGAAGGCGTGCAGCGCGACTTGCTGCCGCTGGTCGAAGGCAGCACGGTCAGCACCAAATACGGCATGATCAAAACCGACCACGTGTTGTTCATCGCCTCCGGGGCTTTTCATCTGACCAAGCCGTCCGATCTGATTCCGGAATTGCAAGGCCGCTTCCCGATCCGAGTCGAGTTGAACGCGCTCAGCGCCGAAGACTTCGTCCGCATCCTGACCGAGCCGAACGCCTCGCTGACCGAGCAATATCAGGCGCTGCTGAAAACCGAAGGCGTAGACGTGCAATTTACCGCCGACGGCATCCGCCGCATCGCCGAGCTGGGCTGGCAGGTCAACGAAAAAACTGAGAACATCGGCGCCCGCCGCTTGCACACGATATTGGAAAAACTGCTGGAGGACGTGTCCTTCAATGCCCCGGACCTGTTAGAGAAAACCGTGACCATCGACGCCGCCTACGTCAACGCCCATTTGTTGGAACTGGCCGACGACGAAGACCTCAGCCGCTACATTTTATAAGCCATGCGTATCGAGATTCCGCCCTGCCACCACGTCCCGACCGAAATCAAGCTGCACCAGGTTTCGGGCATACTGGAAATCCATTTCGACGACGGCAGCATCTTCGAAATGCCGGCCGAATACCTGCGGGTCTACACCCAGTCCGCCGAAGCGGTCGGCCACGGTCCCGGCCAGGAGACCCTGCAAGTCGGCAAGGAAGACGTCGCCATCACCGACATCCTGCCGGTCGGCAATTACGCGGTCAAATTGGTATTCAGCGACGGTCACGATACCGGCATTTATAGTTGGGACTTGCTGTACAAGCTGGGTTCGGACTTTCCGCTGCTCTGGTCGCAATATCTCGAAGAACTCCAAGCCGCCGGCATCAGCCGCCGCTCGCCCATTACTCATTAAGCGCCAACATGACTAACGACAACACCACTCATTTCGGCTTCAAACAAGTACCGGTCGAGGAAAAAGTCGCGATGGTACGCGGCGTGTTCGACTCGGTCGCCAGCAACTACGACATCATGAACGATCTGATGTCGTTCGGCATCCACCGGATCTGGAAGCGGGTCGCGGTGCAACTGGCCAATGTGCGCGAGGGCGATCGGGTGCTGGATTTAGCCGGCGGCACCGGCGACTTGACCATGCTGTACGAGAAACGGGTCGGCGCCAAGGGCCAGGTGGTACTGGCCGACATCAACGCCGAGATGCTGCGTAACGGTCGGGAGCGTTTGATCAATCGCGGTCTGGCCGGCAACATCCGTTACGCCCAGGTCAACGCCGAATGCCTGCCGTTCGCCGACAACACCTTCGATTGCGTGACGATAGGCTTCGGCTTACGCAACGTCACCGACAAAGACGCCGCGTTGCGCTCGATGTACCGGGTGCTGAAGCCGGGCGGGCGGGTCATCGTGCTGGAGTTTTCGCATCCGACCGACCCAATTACCGAAAAGGTCTACGACTTCTACTCCTTCAATCTGCTGCCGAAAATCGGCGCCGTGGTCGCGAAAGACGAAGAGAGCTACCGCTATCTGGCCGAATCGATCCGGATGCACCCCAAACAGGACGAGCTGAAACAAATGATGGAAAACGCCGGTCTGGAACGCTGCGAATATTTCAACATGACCCAGGGCATCGTCGCGGTGCACCGGGGCTACAAATTTTAAGCGCGCGGTTTCCTTCGTATCCCGATGGTAGCGCACGATTGTCCGCAACCGTTCCGATCGACGACCGGCTAATGGCGAACGATTTTCTGCAAGTCAAACCCCTGTTGGTGGCCGCGCTGGAAACCGCGCTAAACCAGTATCTGGCGCTGGACGAGCATCTCGAGGACTATCTGGCGCCGATGGCCGGCAAAGTCATCGCGCTGCGCATTCAGCCTTTCGACGCCGAGCTGTTCCTGTGCCCCGGCACCCGGCGCATCCAGCTTCTGGAAAGTTACGCCGGCGAACCCGACGCCAGCCTGAGCGGCTCGCTGGCCGCGCTGGGCTTGATGGGCTTGAGCGCGACACCGATGCGCTCACTGTTTCGCGGCGAAGTCAAACTGGCCGGCGACACCCAACTGGCCCGCAAACTGCAACGCTTGTTCGAAAAACTGGACATCGCCTGGGAAGCCAAACTGGCCCGTTACGCCGGCGCCGACCTCGCCCAACGGCTGGCCGGGTGGGTGCGCGGCGGCCGCGACTGGTCGCGGCATAGCCTGACCACGTTCAAGCTCAACCTGCAGGAATTTCTCCAGGAAGAAACTCGCGAACTGCCGGCCAAGCCGGAAGCCGAGCAAGTCTTTCAACAGATCGACCAACTCCGGCTGGACGCCGACCGCCTCACCGCTCGCCTTGACCGGCTGGCCGCCGCGCTCACTCAACCGACCGAACCCCGTTAATAGGACCGCTTGTGATTCGTCCCAAAACCTTGATGCGCCTGATTCATATCAATTGGGTGATGATGTTCCACGGTTTGGACGAAATCGTGCTGAAAACCCGTTTATTTCGAGCCATCCGCTTTCTGGCCTATTGCTCGCCCAACTATTGGCTGGGCCGCACCGCCCAGCCGCGCGGGGTTCGTATCCGCAAAACCCTGGAAGACCTGGGGCCAATCTACGTCAAATTCGGCCAAACCCTGTCCACCCGCAAGGATTTGCTGCCGGAGGACATCGCCGAGGAACTGGTCAAACTCCAGGATAAGGTGCCGCCGTTCCCCGCCGAAACGGCCCGGAAAATCATCGAGCAGCAACTCGGCCAGACCCTGGGCGAGGCCTTCTCCGAGTTTAATCCGACGCCGCTGGCCTCGGCCTCGGTCGCCCAAGTCCATACCGCGCAATTGCACAGCGGCGAGCAAGTCATCGTCAAGGTGCTGCGCCCAGACATTGCCGGCAAGATTCATTCGGACGTGGCATTGCTGTTTGAATTCGCCAAACTGGCCGAGCGCTTCTGGCCGGACGCCCGCCGCCTGCGCGCCGTCGAAATCGTCGCCGAATTCGAGAAAACCATTCTCGACGAATTGGACCTGGTCCGCGAAGCCGCCAATGCCAGCGCCATCCGCAGCAATTTCAAGAACTCCGAGCTGCTCTACATCCCGGAAATTCACTGGCCGTTGACCCGGCGCAAAGTGCTGGTGATGGAACGCATCTACGGCGTGCCGGTCGGCGACATCGACGCCCTGCGCGCGGGCCAAGCCGATTTCAAGAAACTGGCCGAGCGCGGCGTCGAAATCTTTTTCACCCAGGTGTTCCGCGACAACTTCTTCCACGCCGACATGCACCCCGGCAATATCTTCGTGCAACTGCCGGACAAATACCTGGCCGTCGATTTCGGCATCGTCGGCAGCCTGTCCGATTCCGATCAACGCTATCTGGCCGAGAATTTCCTGGCCTTTTTCAACCACGATTACCGGCGGGTCGCGCAAATGCACATCGAGTCGGGCTGGGTGCCGAGCACGACCCGGGTCGAGGAATTCGAAGCGGCCATCCGCGCCGTCTGCGAACCCATCTTCGAAAAACCGCTGAAAGACATCTCCTTCGGCTTGCTGCTGCTCAGACTGTTCCAGACCGCCCGCCGCTTCGACATGGTGGTTCAACCGCAACTGGTGCTGCTGCAAAAAACTTTGTTGAACATCGAAGGCCTGGGCCGGCAGCTCTACCCGGAGCTGGACCTGTGGCAAACCGCCAAGCCCTTCCTGGAAAACTGGTTCAAGGAACGGATGGGTCCCAGCGCCAAGCTCAAGGAGTTGCTGGGCAAATTGCCGGAAATGACCGAGCAACTGCCGGAAATCCCGGCCCTGGTGTTGCACGCGCTGCAAAGTACGGCCCAGATGCAGCAGCAAATGCAGCACCAGCAGCGCGAAATGGCCTTGCTGCGCAAACAACTAAAATCCAACAACCGCCGCTCGCTGTGGGCTATATTGACCGCCGCCGCGATGATCAGCGCCGCGCTGATCCTGCAACTGCCCGGTCTCAATTACTAATCTCCATTCGCGCCCGACACCCCGTAACGCCCTCTGGAATAGGAGCGGGATTTTTGATTCACCCGCCGGCTGAGTGCGGGTTGGACCGTTCCCGTTGAGCAAGATCAAAACGCGAATGGCCCAAAACACGCGCCACGGCACTGTTTGAGATAACCCGGTTTGCGGCAAGCAGGCGCTCGCTAATGTCACGAATCGGTCATAAAGCCGGGTTATGCTCGTCGTTCGATCGTCAATATCTTCGTTTGCGTAATGCCCTACTCCACCGCCGTCAACGGCCATTTTTTTCAATTTGCGAATCTGCGCGCATTGATGGCGAAGGCCTCCCCGCGCCGCGCGGCTGACGAATTGGCCGGCTTGGCCGCCGCTTCCGAAATCGAACGGGCCGCCGCCCAGTGCTGCCTGGCGGATGTCGCACTGCAAAAATTTTTAGACGAGCCGCTGATTGCACCGGAATGCGACGAAGTCTCCCGGCTGATTCTGGAACGCCACGATGCGCAGGCGTTTGCGCCGGTCGCCGGCTTATCGGTCGGCGAATTCCGCGATTGGCTGCTGGCCGGCCGGGGCGACCTGACGGCGCTGGCACCCGGATTGACGCCGGAAATGGTCGCCGCGGTCAGCAAAATCATGCGCAATCAGGATCTGATCGCGGTCGCCCGCCGCTGCCGGGTGGTCAGCCGGTTTCGCAATACCCTAGGCCTGCCCGGCCGCTTGTCCACCCGGCTACAGCCCAACCATCCGACCGACGACCCGCGCGGCATTGCCGCCAGCATTCTGGACGGCTTGTTGTACGGCAGCGGCGACGCGGTGATCGGCATCAATCCCGCCACCGACAGCCTGGACAACGTCCGGGCCTTGCTGGAGATGCTCGACGGCATCATCCAGCGTTACGCGATCCCGACCCAAGCCTGCGTGTTGGCCCACGTCACCACCACGATGGAACTGATACGGCGCGGCGCGCCGGTCGATCTGGTGTTTCAGTCGATTGCCGGCACCGAAATGGCCAACCGCGGCTTCGGCGTGGATTTGGCGCTGCTGGGCGAAGCCAAGGCAATGGCCGAGGACCAGCGGCGCGGCGGCGTCGGCACTCAATTGATGTATTTCGAGACCGGCCAGGGCAGCGCGCTGTCGGCCGGCGCCCACCACGGCGTCGATGCGCAAACCTGCGAAGCCCGCGCCTATGCGGTCGCCCGCGAGTTCGACCCGCTGTTGGTCAATTCGGTAGTCGGCTTTATCGGCCCGGAATACCTGTACGACGGCAAGCAGATTATCCGCGCCGGATTGGAAGACCATTTTTGCGGCAAACTGCTGGGTCTGCCGATGGGCTGCGACATTTGCTACACCAATCATGCCGAGGCGGACCAGGACGACATGGACAACTTGCTGACCTTGCTCGGCGTCGCCGGCTGCCATTTTGTGATGGGCGTGCCCGGTGCCGACGACGTGATGCTGGCTTACCAAAGCACGTCGTTCCACGACGCGCTGTATCTGCGCGACACGCTGGGCTTGCGCCCCGCGCCGGAGTTCGAAGCCTGGCTGGAACGCCAGGACATTTTCCAGAATAACCGGTTGGCCGGCCGGCGCGACGCATCCCGCCTGCTCGGCCAATTTCGCGGCGAACTGACGGCATGACCGATCCCTGGCAGGAACTGCGCCGTTACACTCAAGCCCGCATTGCGCTGGGCCGGGCCGGCTGCGCGCTGCCGACCTCGGCGCAACTGGCGTTCAACGCCGCCCACGCCGAGGCTCGCGACGCGGTGCACCGGCCTTGGGCGGTCCGAGCCTGCGCCGACGCGATCGCGGATGCCGGCTGGCCGGTTCTGATGCTGAACACGCCGATCACCGACCGCGCCGATTATTTACGCCGACCGGACTTGGGCCGGCGTTTGACCGAGGACAGCCAAAATCAACTCGCGGCACTGAACCCAACCGCGCCCGACGTAGCGCTGATCGTCAGCAACGGCCTATCTTCGACCGCGGTCGAACGCCACGGCTTCGGCTTAATGCAAGCGGTCATGGCCGCTTACCGCGCCTGCGGTCTGAGCCTGGGACCGGTTTGTCTGGTGCCGGAAGCCCGCGTCGCGCTCGCCGACGAGATCGGCGAACGGCTGCAAGCCAAGCTCGCCGTGATCATCGTCGGCGAACGCCCCGGTTTAAGCGCGGCCGACAGTCTGGGAATTTACCTGACCCACGCGCCGCGTATCGGCAATACCGACGCGGAGCGCAACTGCCTGTCCAACATCCGCCCGCCGCAAGGCCTAAGTTACGAAGCCGCCGCGATCAAACTGACTTATCTGAGCCTGCAAGCGCTCCAGCGCGGACTTTCCGGCGTGACATTGAAAGACGACATGCCCAGCGGCTGGCTGCCGGCCGGCATGAATGGCGGCGGCTTGGACTTGGTTCCAAGCGCAGGGGCGTGACAGAGTGGAAGGCGACGTTGAATAACCCTAAAAAGAGCAATTGGGCGACAAAAATCCCTTTCGTCTGAGTTTGTCGAAGGGCGGGCGGAATGTTTCATTCACCCGCGGTAAGTGTTTGCGGGCCGTTCGCGCTGAGCAACGTCGAAGCACGAACGGCCGGTCAACCGCTCTTTTTAGGATAATAGGGCCTCCCCCGCTGCTGTTATTGGTACTGGCTTTCGCAAGCCTTCGACTCTACCGACCGGCGGGCCGCGAAAACGGCCCGTTACAGTCCCCGTTGAACCTTCAAACGAAAAATAAAAAGTTCGGTTCCTCTTCGAAACTACTCAGGCATGACGAGCACCGCTACTGCTAAGTCCCGCCACTACCCCAAATCGTAAAACCGCTTCTTCAGCAAACAGGCGAGGTCGCTGTGTTTGAGCAGGTCCTTGATCCGGGCCGACGCGCCGCCGCTGCCGTAGGGTTGGTCGAGATTCGCCAGGGTTTCGGCCAGATCGCCGGACCAGACTTGTTCCAGCGCGGCTTGGATGGCGGCGGCTTGCGGCGGGCAATGAATTACGCTGGCGGCGCACAGCCGGCCGCGTTGGCGGTCGCCGATGTTGACGGTCGGAATCTTGAAAGCCGGCGCCTCCAGGATGCCGCTGGACGAGTTGCCGACCACCGCATCGACGTGGCGCATCGCCGACAAATAGCGCAGCGAACCCAACGAGACGAAGGCCGCGACCCGGCCCGGCCAGCGTTCCCGATAGTCTTCGATCAGCCGGGCAATGACCCGGCCGCCGGCATCGGCGTTGCTGTAGGTAAAAATAATGTGAGCTTCCGGAAACGCATCCAAGGCTTGCAGCAGTTGCCGGAATTGTTCGGCGGCGGTTTCGGCTTCCAAGGTCACCGGATGGAAGGTCGCCAGCAGGTTGCGCTCGGCCAATTTAAAGTCGATGGCGTGTTCGAAAGCGGCGCGGTCCAGCAAGGGCAGCCGGGCGATATGGTCCAAGCCCGGCGCGCCGACGTTGAACACCCGCTCCGGCTGCTCGCCGAGTTGAATCACCCGTTGCCGGTAGACTTCGGCGGCGGTGAAGTGCAGATGCGCTAGCTTGGTCAAGGCGTGGCGGATTGCGTCGTCAACCGCGCCCTCGCTAAGTTCGCCGCCGTGGATGTGGGCGATCGGAATCCGTTGGTTCATCGCCGCCTGCGCGGCGGCGAAAATCTCGAAGCGGTCGCCGAGCACGACCACGATGTCCGGGCTTAGCTGGCTGAACGCATCGGCAAAGCCGATCAAGCCCAGCCCCATCGCCTTGCTGATGCCGGCCGGCGTGTCCGACGACAACAGCATTTCCACGTTGCGGACAATGGAAAAACCGTCGGCTTCGATTTGCCGCCAGGTCAAACCGAACTCCGGCGATAAATGCGTGCCGGTCGCGACCAATTGCAAGGTCAGATCGGAATCGGCCTGGATTTCCTTGAGCAACCAATACAGCAAGCCGTATTCGGCCCGCGAGCCGGTAACGACGCACACTTTTCGCGACGCGGTCATTGCAACGGCACGCTGCTGGGCAGATTGACCAAACGTTCCGCCAAGCGCCGCGATTGGCTCAAACCGTCGGTTTGACAATGCCGGTACATTGGCAGGTCGGACATCAAGCTCCACAACGGCCGGGTCATCACGCCACGGGCATTGCTGTATTCCAGAAACGCGTCGCGTTGCGCGGCGTCGTCCAACAACAGCGCGTTGAGCCAGTAATTGGAGCGGGCGCCGTCCGGCTCTTGGAAAACTTTGGCGCCGTTGGCACGCGCCCAACCCAAATAGCGCCCTGCCAGCGCCCGCTTGCTTTCGACGAAGGCCGGCAACTGTTCCAGTTGCGCCAAGCCCAACGCGGCGTTCAGGTTCGGCATTCGGTAGTTGTAAGCGACTTGGTCGTGCTCGAATTTCCAGGCGTGCGCCAGTTTTGCGGTCGTGGTCAGATACTTGGCCTGCCGGGCTAGTTCGTCGTCGTCGGTCAAAATCATGCCGCCGCCGCCGGTCGTCATGATTTTATTGCCGTTGAAGCTGAGGACGCCGAGCCGGCCGAAGGTGCCGCAATGGCGTTCGCCGATGCGGCTGCCCAAGGCTTCGGCCGCGTCTTCCACCACCGGCATGTCGTAGCTTTCGCAGACTTTCAGCAAACCGACCATGTCGCAGGGATGGCCGAACACGTGCATCGGCAAGCAGGCGGCGACGCGCCGGCCGCTGGTTTTGTTATACACCGCGCCGTCGCGCCGCTCGCAGCCGCGGCCCAAAAATTCGGCCAACGCGGCCGGCGCCAAACCCAAGGTCGCGGCATCGATATCGACGAACACCGGCTCGGCGCCGCAATAGACGATCGCGTTGCAGGTGGCAACAAAGGTCGCGGCCTGGGTAACGACTTCGTCGCCGGGCCGGACGCCGGCCAACCGCAAGGCAATATGCAGCGCGGCGGTGCCGTTGACGGTGGCGACCGCATGCTTGGCGCCGCAATATTCGGCAATCTTGCGCTCGAATTCGCCGACGTAGGGTCCGACGCTGGACACGAAGGTGCTGTCGATGACGTCGTTCAAATAGCGTTTTTCGTTGCCGCCGAAACGCGGCTCGTGTAGCGGAATGAAGGCGTCGGTTTGGTAAATCTCCCGAACGAAGCCGACCAACGCTTCAAACATTGTAAATATCCGTTTTGTATTTTTTCAGATTGCCCGGCTGGCAAAACCAATCCACGGTCCGGCGCAGGCCTTCCTCCAGGCTTACTCGCGGCGCGAAGCCGGTCAGGGACTTCAGTTTGGCGTTATCGCACCACAGCCGGTTGACTTCCGACTTTTCCGGCCGCAGGCGCTGTTCGTCCACCAAAAACTCGACATCGCTGGCCATGATGGCCTTGATTAACGCCAGGGTATCGCCGACCGAGATTTCGAAATTCGAGCCGATATTGACCGTCTCGCCGACGGCTTGAGCCGATTCGGCCAGCGCGATGAAACCCCGGCATGTGTCTTCGACATAATTGAAGTCGCGGGTCGGCGTAACGTCGCCCAACTGGATTTGCTTTTTGCCGGCGGCGATTTGGGTGATGATGGTCGGAATCACCGCCCTCGCCGATTGGCGGGGGCCGTAGGTGTTGAACGGCCGGGCGATGGTCAGCGGCAGATTGAAGGCGTTGAAAAAGCTCATCGCCATCGCGTCGGCGGCAATCTTGGAGGCGCTGTAAGGCGATTGCGGTTGCAGCGGGTGCTTTTCGTCGATCGGCACGTATTGCGCGGTGCCGTAAACCTCGCTGGTGGAGGTGTGGATCACCCGTTTCACGCCGGCGTCGCGGGCGGCCTGGCAAATATTCAGGGTGCCGCGGATGTTGGTATCGACGTAGCTGTCCGGCGCTTGGTACGAGTAGGGTATCGCAATCAACGCGGCTAAATGAAACACCGTGTCGATGTCCCGGCAGATAGCCCGGCAGAACGCCGGGTCGCGCACGTCGCCGCAGACGACTTCGATGTCGTGCTTGCACGCCGCGTCGTCCAGCCAGCCCCAACTGTTGAACGAATTGTATTGGGCCAACGCCCTCACCGCGCAGCCGCGCGCCGCCAGCATTTCGGTCAAATGCGAGCCGATGAAACCGTCGGCGCCGGTCACTAACACCTTGTTCATACCAAACCTTGTTGAATAAACGCCTCGGCGATGGCCCAGTCTTCCTCGGTATCAATATCCAGGCTTTGCACCGCGTTCATGATAAGCGGCCGTGTATTGGGCGGATAAAAGGATAGCCGCGCCAGCAAATATTCGCTTGGACACAGATACATCGCCCCATTCGGAGTCAGCAACGGCCGGCTTTGCTGCCGACGGGTCTGAGTCGCTTGCCGACTGTCCAACGGCGTCAGATAGCCGTCGTCGGCGCGAAACAATGTGGTCGGATCGCGATGGATTTCCTTGCAGCCCACGACCGCATCGACATCCGCCTCCGCCGCCATCCGCGCGGCTTGCCGAAGCGACTCCGCCGAGCGAAACGGCGAGGTGGGTTGCAGCCACATTAGCCGCTCGGGCAAATAACCGTATTGTTGCCGAAACCAATCTAACGCATGTTCGGCAACCTGCAGCGCCGAGGCGGCATCGGTCGCACATGCCGCCGGTCGGATGAACGGCGCGGGCAAATCGAATTGCCGGCCGATCTCGGCATACCGTTCGGAATCGGTGGATAGAATACTCAGGCAATCGGGTAACCCGGCCTCGGCGATCGCCCGCGCGGTCCAGGCCAACAGCGGCCGGTCGCCCAGCATTCGGATGTTTTTGTCCGGCAGCCCTTTGGAACCGCTACGCGCCGGCACGACGATCAGCGTGACGATCGCCATCAGTTCGGCAATCCGCGAGCGCGCGACATTGAAAACTCCGCCATTCAGGCCATCACTTGTTCGTAAAAACCGGTCAATCGATGAATATTGTTATGCATTTGCAATTCCTCGCGAGCCGCGACGACATTTTTCTTTAACTCGGCCACATCCAGCATTTCGATAATCTCCGGCAAAAACTCAATTTCGCGTTGATTAATAATCACGCCAATCCGGTATTCCTTGACAATGCTGCAAACCGCGCTAAAACGGTCGCTAACCAACACGGGCAATCCGGCCTCTAAATAATTAAATAACTTAGTCGGTATCAAATGCTTGAAATGCAAATCGCCGGTGTAAATACCGCCAAAATCGTAGACCATCAAACCAAAATCGTAATGAGCGATTTTTTTATTGATATGCTGCGGCATATCGCCGATAAAAAAATTGAAGTTCCGGTGCCGCTTAGTCAACTCGATAAAATCCGGATACAACTTGGCGTAATCTTCCTCGGCGGCGATCAAAGGATTATTGTAAATATCCAGATAACATCCTCTGGCGATTAACTTCATCACCAATCCCAGCAACTGCGAATCCCCGAATAATTCGTGCGGCCTGTTCGCCGAAAACGGCGGCACGCCACCGACAAATACCAGTTTCTTCTCTTTATTGACAATATTCGAGGCGTGAAAAAAATCCTTGACCGGCAAGGCCGGAAATGCCAAATGCTTGTTGCGCAAATGCTGAGAATCGCGTTTGACCAGAGGTTGCCGATACTCGTCGTCGCCGTTGAAAATCACGCCGTCGGCGTGGTGGACAATATAATTTTCGCAGGCCAACTGCAATTGATGATTCTCGATCACATTTTCACCCCAGGCCATTTTCATCGTATCCGGAATTTTCGACACGGTGGCCTCGGGCAGGTAAAACGACTGGCTATCCATAATCTCGATAATCTGCCGACAGTGCTTGGGTTTGTAAGTATCGATCAAGACCGGAATATGGTATCTAAATAGCCAACCCTGGGTATGCAGCAACAGTTTTCTATCGACCGAATTGAGCAGCATTAAGAAACTGATAAAATCGGTATAAATAATATCGTCGAAAAAGCCGGCCTGATGTTTAACCATGTTGTGGTCGAATACCAATGCCACGGTTTTATAACCGCAATCGCGCAATACCTTACTCAGCCGCAACTGATTGAAATAAACCTTTTTCGCGGCAAACACAATCACCGAACCGTCGTGGCCGGTTGCAAGCTGCAACGCTGCTTGCAAGGTCCGGCGATGTTGCGCGAGCAACGAAACGTAGTGCCGGTCCAACCGCGCGTCGCGGAATAAGTCGTTCACCAACACGTCGTTGTTACCGACCTCCCGCACCACCGGTGTGCCCATGAAGGTATTGGCGGGATGGGAGGAACTGAAAACGCCGATATTCGAATGCAAGGGTTTCAATGCCTGCAATAATGCCACGCTAAGCCCGGACACTCCGTCGATTAACCAGCGCCGACGTTTATATTCCGA
>NZ_JBYMAP010000047.1:0-22886 GCF_057766305.1 Methylomonas sp. BG-2
GCGCTGGCCGATGCCGGCTCGCGGAGTCACAGCGGCTTGGTGGCTTGGGCAGCTATCCTTTTTGCGTGCCGGACTTCGGTGTTTCCGCTCGCCGTTCGGGCGCGGCCGGTGTAGGGGAAACGACTCTGAAACTTGCCGCGCGATGCCTACAGTTCAGCATTACTAATGAATACAACGAGATCACCTGATGAATGCCCGCGATGAATCCTTAACCGAAGCGCACATCGCCGATTTGGTAAGGCGCTTTTATGGCAAGGCGGCCGCCGACCCGGAACTGCAACCGATTTTCGATGCCGCCATCGACGACTGGGACGCGCACCATCGCATCGTCGAAAACTTTTGGTCGCATGCGTTGTTGCAGACCGATCGTTACCACGGCACGCCTTACCCGGTGCATGCCCGGTTGCGTTTAAAATTGACACACTTCGATCGCTGGCTGGCGCTGTTCAGGGAAACCGCTATCGAAGTGTTGCCGGCTGAAGCGGCCGGCCGGGCCATCGCCAAGGCGGAACAGATGGCGGAAGGCTTTAAACACGGCCTGTTTTTCGATTACAACCCCGCCAAGTCGCGCTGATCCATCCGGATTCTTCCGTCGGAAATCATCCAATTTCCCCGCTGCAAAACCGACGAGCGGAGACCGCTGTAGGCCGCCGTGTATAAAACCTTTGCATTACAAGGCTTAAGTTTTCTATAATCGCCGGCTTTTTAGGGCATTTTGCCCTGTCCCTTGCTTCATCGCCATCCTCGGCGGGAGGCTGTTTAAACCGTAAGGAGAAATCATGCGTCATTACGAAATTGTCTTCTTAGTCCATCCTGACCAAAGTGCTCAGGTGCCGGCTATGGTAGAGCGTTACAAATCCACCGTCGAAGAGGCGGGCGGAAAAGTCCATCGTCTGGAAGATTGGGGCCGCAGACATTTGGCCTACCCGATCAAAAAAATCCACAAAGCCCATTACGTGCTGATGAATATCGAATGTGGTCAAGCCACGCTGGAAGAACTGGAAGCCGGTTTCCGCTTTAACGATGCCATCCTGCGCAGCCAGACTCTGGCGCAAAAAGAAGCCGTGACCGCGCCTTCCGCAATCGCCGTCAGCGGCGGCGACGGCCAAAAATCCGGCGGCCGCGGCAAGGACGAAGTCGAGGAAGAGCAGGAAGAGCCTGGAACGCCCGCCACGGAAGAAACCGAAGCGGCTGCGACCGATTCCGAATAATTTATCGAGAGTAATAACATGGCACGTAACAATATCAGACGTAAAAAAGGCTGCCGTTTCAGCGGCGAAGACGCAATCGTCATCGATTACAAAGATCTCGATCTGCTCAGCGAATACATTACCGAGACCGGCAAGATTATCCCCAGCCGCATCACCGGTACCAGCGCGAAATATCAACGGCAACTGACCTCGGCGATCAAACAAGCTCGCTTCCTGGCGTTGCTGCCGTTCTGCGACGCGCATAAATAATTGACGCCGGAGAGGAGGGCGGCGTGCGGTTTTTAGCGGCTTTCATCATGAAAGGACGGATGTCGGCAATGACGGTGGCCTCCACCGCCGCATTGCTATCGTTGCCTTTTCCTCCGGCAAGTATTGTAAGTTCGGCCTCGGTGGCCTTGGTCACATTGCGGCGAGGCGCCAGCGAAGGCTTGTATGTACTGATCTGCGCCTGTCTGGCGGCCGGCTTATTGAGCTTGGTTTTGCTGGGCGGTTACCAATTCGCGCTGCTGTACGGCTTGGTCTTGTGGTTGCCGGTTTGGCTGATTGCCATCGTGCTGCGGGAGGGCCGCTTGCTGAGCGTGGCCGTCGAAACGGCGGTGGGACTGGGTATTCTGGCGGTGATTGCCGTGTATTTGTTTTTGAGCGAGCCCGCCAATTTGTGGCGCGGCGTGCTTGAACTGCTGATACAGCCCATGTTGGCGGCCAATCCGGATATTCCGGCGGCCGACGTGAAACAAGCGGCCGATAAGTTCGCGCATTACATGACTGGCGTTGTGGCGGCCGGAAGCATTTACGGTTTGTTGCTGGGCTTGTTTTTGGCGCGTTGGTGGCAAGCCTTACTGTTCAATCCGGGCGGCTTTCGGAGCGAGTTCATGACGTTGGCCGGACATCGGCCGCTGGCGTTCGCGACCCTGGTCTTGGCTGGATTCGCCGCCGCAACCTCCGGTGTGGCTTCGGAGTTAAGCTGGAATGTATTGCTGGTGCTGTTCGCGCTGTACACGACGATAGGCACCGCCTTGCTACACGCGGTGTTCTCGGCCGGTAACTGGGCGCGTTTCATGGTGCCGCTGCTGTATATCACGCTGGTTGCCGTGCCGCACGTCATGGCGTTAATCGCGCTATGCGGCGTCGTCGATCCTTGGCTGGACTTACGTAACAAATTCAAATCCAACGGAGCCTCAAGCTCCTAATTTTCGACCGAGGGTCGATACGAGGTAATTAAAATGGAAGTCATTCTTCTGGAAAAAACCGCCAACTTGGGCAACCTGGGCGATAAGGTCAGCATCAAGGCTGGCTACGGCAGAAATTATTTGATTCCGCAAGGCAAGGCCGTGTTGGCCACGCCGGCGAAAATCAAGGAATTCGAAGAACGCCGCGCCGAGCTGGAAAAACAAGCCGCCGACAAGTTGGCCGCCGCCGCCGCTCGTGGTGAAGCCTTGAGCAAATTGAGCATCGTCATTGCCCACAAAACTGGCGACGAAGGCCGTTTGTTCGGTTCCGTCGGGACCCACAACATTGCCGACGCGGTCACCGCGGCCGGCGTTAAAGTCGAGAAACACGAAGTCCGCCTGCCGAATGGCGTGATTCGCAATATCGGTGAGTACAACATCGCATTCAACCTGCATGCCGATGTGGTCGTGACCTTGCCGATTAAAGTCGTCGCCGAGTAATCCGACATGATCGTCGTAACCGGTGGGGCCGGCTTCATCGGCAGCAATCTTGTGCTGGGGCTGAACGCTCGCGGTTACGACGATATTTTGGTGGTCGATCATTTGACCAACGGGGTCAAATATAAAAATCTGGTCGAGTGCCGGATCGCCGATTACCTGGATAGAACTACTTTTCTGGAGCGTCTCCAACAAGGCGCGTTCCGGGCCGAAGCGATAGAGGCGATTTTCCATCAGGGGGCTTGTTCGGCGACGACCGAATGGGACGGCCGTTACATGATGGAGAATAACTACGAATATACGAAGACGCTGTTCCATTATTGCCAAAGCCATAAAATCCCGTTCATTTATGCCTCCAGCGCCGCGACCTATGGCGCCGATCCGACGTTCAAGGAAGAGCTGGCCTACGAAGGTCCGCTGAACGTCTACGGTTATTCCAAATTTCAATTCGACCAATACCTGCGCCGGCAGCCACGGTTGACCGCCCAGGTTGTTGGCTTGCGTTATTTCAACGTTTACGGCCCGCGCGAAGCCCATAAAGGCAGCATGGCCAGCGTTGCGTTTCATTTGAACAACCAGATCAAACAAGCCGACGCGATCAAACTATTCGAAGGTTGCGACGGTTACGGTAACGGCGAACAACGCCGCGACTTCGTTTACGTCGGCGACGTGGTCGACGTCAACCTATGGTTTCTCGATCATCCGGCGGTGTCCGGTATTTTCAATTGCGGTACCGGCCGCAGCCAGACCTTCAACGATGTCGCCAACGCGGTTATCGCCTATCACGGTCGCGGTCGTATCGAATACATTCCCTTCCCAGAGCACTTGAAAGGCTGCTATCAAAGCTTCACCGAAGCCAATCTCGATAAATTGTGCGCCAGCGGTTGCGATCTGCGGTTTAAGACCGTCGAAGAAGGCGTGCGCCTCTATATGGAATGGCTGAATAGCTAAAACCCAACGCTGCGAACGATTCCGCCTTCGAGGAGGCTGGATTAGCGTTCCGGCCTCGCATACCTAAGGTATTGCCATCACTTGCCTGATATCCCAGGTTTATCCATCAACATAAGTTGATTCCCGGCCTTGCCTGAAACTCCCGTCTTCATTCGTCCGTATTCAACTTTCCCAATCCGATTGCTACGTTAAACCGCCCAAGCGCGCTCATTTGCTCTAAGCCGTAGCCGATTACTGGCCTATATCGTAGTCCCGCTATCGGGTGGGTAGCTGGCGTCTGCGCGGGAACGCATCTCTTGGCAGAAAGCGCTGCCGGTTGGATGGTCGATAGGATGCCATCGCTGCCAATCAAGGCGTTTTCAAGCCGGCGAGTAGGCATAGGTGAACAGATTCGCCTCCATCGAAGCCGGCGACGAGGGTATCGACCTTTCAGTGACGTATATTGATGTTGGAAACGCGTCCTTCCGCTGTCCAGTGACGTCCTTCCAGCGTTCCGTGACGTGCTTCCGCGCTTCCGTGACGTCCTTCCAGCGTTGCGTGACGTGTTTCCGCGCTTCCGTGACGTCCTGCCAGCGTTGCGTGACGTGTTTCCGCGCTTCCGTGCCGTACTTCCAACCTTCCGTGACGTGTTTCCACGTTTCTGTGAACGACCAATCGCTGCAAGCCCTGCCAGCCGTGGCTTGCAGCGGTTTTCCCCCAACGTTGGAAACACGTGTAAAAACTGTTCCGGGACAGGTATGAAAGCCAGCGTAGCGCTGGCTGTTTAAAAGTGCGCGCCGATCCGTTCGCTAAGGTGCTTTTGGGGACCGGGCATCGCGCGCGGCAGCCAAGCCGCAAGCTACTTCACCGCTGCCTAGAATGGTCTAAAAAGTGGAAACAGCATAGAATGGCTACTAATTACGCATGGCGAAGTTTTTGGGCGTAAAAATTTGCGGGTTGGGAATGTATTGGTAGGTGGCTTACGACCCGAAGCCGACAAATAAGATTAAATTGAAAGGGCGGCAAATGGGAAATAAGCTGTCCTTCAAAATGTAAGTACGACTAGCTCACGTAATCGCACATTTCCGCACATTTCAAGGCCAACACTTCTCCAATTACTCTATCTATAATTGGAGCAGACTATCAACAACGGGTCGTCATGCACGGAACTCTATCTGCAACAACCAACAAACAATTTTATGCATCTTTCAAGAGCCCCTTGGCTAAATATCGAAGCAGTTTGTGGTGGTGGCTGATTGCTTCCTGGGTATTTCTTATTGTCATCAGCAAGAAACACGAATACGGCAGGCTTTGGCTTCCGATTGTTTTCACATATGTGGTTGTGGCGATATTCGATAGCATTCTTAAACGCCGATTGTCCTACCACCAACCAATTGTCACATTGGATGACGATGGCATAGAATCACAACTGTTTGCCGGAGCAATTAAACGGCATAGCTGGGGCGAATTGGTGGAGGCAAATGTTTCCAAAGTCAATAACATGCCTTTCATTCAATTCAGATTGCAAGCTTTGGTAGGAGTTATTGATGACTCTATGTCCTGGACTGGCATTAACCCCGCGCGACCAGTGTTACCTTTATCGTCTTTGTCTGCAGAAGATCAAATCGAGTTGCTGGAAATAATCAATCAGCGTTTGGGTTTCGCTCAATCAACTAGCAAATCCGTTGGTAATTCTAGCGTCAGTCAATCGACCAACAATTTCGCCACTAATCCGCTTGCCGAGGAAAAAGCGTTTCATGATCAGTTGGAGGCTTGTGCTCCCATAGCATGGGTCACCTGGTTGCTAATCGGTGTCAACATATCGATTTGGATTGCAATGTGGTATGCCGGAGCGGAAATAAAGCAAACGCCGCCCGTGCAACTGCTGAGCTGGGGTGGTAATACTGCGTTTGATGTTCAACGTGGCGAATGGTGGCGATTAGCAACTGCCATGTTTCTCCATGGCAGCCTAATGCATTTAGGTATCAATATGCTGGGGCTATATGTGGTTGGAATAGTGGTAGAGCGTATATATGGTCATTTGCCTTTTGCACTGCTTTATTTAGGTTCCGGTTTGATCGGCAATGGGCTCAGCCTCTATTTCGGTGCGCAATACGCAGTTTCCGCAGGTGCGTCCGGGGCTGTGTTAGGCGTCGCTATTGCGCTAATGGTTGGTTTGTATCAACACAGGGAGCGCTTGCCAAAAATTTTTAGGAAACGAAGGTTGAGCAGCATAGTGTTGTTTGTTTTTTATGCTTTGCTCCTAGGATTAGCCAATCGCGGCATCGACAACGCAGCGCATATTGGAGGGATTCTGGCTGGTTGTTTATTGGGCTTGCTGTTGCCGGAACGCTTGGAGATGGAAAGTTTCAAAAAGCGAGTCAAACAAAACCTAATAATCGGTCTGTTATCGACACTTATCACTACAATAATTTTGGTCGTGATGTCGCCGCAGGCAACATTAAACATTAAATCAGAATTAAGAAATCAAGCATTATTGATTCAGGGAGCTAATGGTCTTTTTCACGAACTCGTATTACTTGACTTAGATATAGTTACTTTTCGACATGGACGCATGTCCGCCTCCGAGTTTGATTCTAAGGTCAAAAACACTTACCTTCAAGGCCTCAAACAAGCGATACAACAATTATCAGAAGTCAGATTGGTAGAATCGGATCGGCGGTTGCAGATGTTGGAAGAGATGAAACTATCAACGGCTATATTGGTATCGATTTTGGATCTATCCTCCCTTCAAAAACCTGTAACCGGTAAAACTGAGCCAACCGATCTTGAACGCGCAACCCTTATCAAAGACAAGCTAATGGCAATAACCGCTCGCATATTGCATGAGAGCAAGCAATCCCCTAGGACGAAGTAGCCTTCGGAATCGTTCGCGACCGGTGTGGTTCGTAGATACACAACACCGACTGCTTTTCGCTGGACACTTGCCATTTACGCGTTTGGCTCGTCTGACAGCTTTTGGCCGGTTTCGCCCCCACATAAACCTGAACTTGTCCGATAGCTCCTTAGGCGGGGGCTTGGCAATCTTTAAGCGAGTCGATTTCCTGTTCACCGGCTTTTGGTGGGTTGCCTCGACGGGTGAAGGGTAAGTATTATAGCGTGGCTTTATGGCTGGTCCCGCAGCTTAGAAATTGATGCCCGGTTCCCGCTTCCCGTGTCGATGGCCGGGAAGCCGGGCGGGTTTGGCGCAACAGCGCTGAATCTTGCTATGTTAGGTATCGGAAAACTCAAGACTGCCCGTGCGGGAACGGCTTCGGTCGCGGCTAAAGCCCTTCCCACGCGGGTATTTTTCTTCTACGGCGCAAAACCGTTTCGTGGCTATTAACTCGCCGAATACACCGGAAACCGCTTGCACAAGGCGGAGACTTTTTCCCGTACCGCGGCAATTACGCTGTCGTCTTCCAGGTTGTCCATCACGTCGCACATCCATTGGGCGATTTCGCGGACTTCGGCTTCCTTGAAGCCGCGGGTGGTAGGCGCCGGGGTGCCGACGCGGATACCGCTGGTGACGAACGGCGATTGCGGGTCGTTGGGTACCGCGTTTTTGTTGACGGTGATGTGGGCGCGGCCCAAGGCGGCGTCGGCGGCCTTGCCGGTGATGCCTTTCGGGATCAGCGAGACCAGCATCAAATGGTTGTCGGTGCCGCCGGACACCACGTCGTAGCCGCGTTCGATAAATACCGCCGCCATCGCCCGAGCGTTTTTGACCACTTGTTCCTGATAGGCTTTGAATTCCGGGGTCAAGGCTTCCTTGAAGGCCACGGCTTTGGCGGCGATCACGTGCATCAGCGGGCCGCCTTGGATGCCGGGGAAAATGTTGGAGTTGAGTTTTTTCTCCAGTTCCGGATTGGATTTGCACAGAATCAAGCCGCCGCGCGGGCCGCGCAACGATTTGTGGGTGGTGCTGGTGACCACGTCGGCGATCGGCACCGGGTTCGGATACAGGCCGGCGGCGACCAGACCGGCGACGTGGGCCATGTCCACCACCAAGTAGGCGCCGACCTTATCGGCGATGACGCGGAAACGCTGCCAGTCCCAAATCCGCGAATAGGCCGAGAAGCCGGCGATGATCATTTTCGGCTTGTGTTCCAAGGCCAGTACTTCGACTTGCTCGTAGTCGATTTCGCCGGTGGCCGGAACCAGACCGTATTGAATCGCGTTGTAGATTTTGCCGGAGAAATTGGGCTTGGCGCCGTGGGTCAAATGGCCGCCGTCGGCCAGGCTCAGGCCGAGGATGGTGTCGCCGGGTTGCACCAAGGACATGAATACCGCCATGTTGGCTTGCGAACCGGAGTGCGGCTGGACGTTGGCGTAATCGGCGCCGAACAGTGCCTTGGCGCGGTCTATGGCCAGTTGCTCGACGACGTCAACGTATTCGCAGCCGCCGTAATAGCGTTTCTCGGGGTAGCCTTCGGCGTATTTATTGGTCAGCAAGGTGCCTTGGGCCTCCAGCACGCGCGGGCTGGCGTAGTTTTCGGAAGCGATCAATTCGATGTGGTCTTCCTGGCGGCGGCGCTCGTTTTCGATTGCCTGGTTCAGCTCGTCGTCAAAACCGGCGATGGTCATCGATGCGTTAAACATGGTTTTCTCCTAATGGGGTTCGGGTTATTCGTTGGGATGCAGCAGCAGGATTTGCAAGTCCGCCACATTGGTGCCGGTGGCGCCAGTGATCAGCAAATCGTCGGCCGCTTGCAGCGCGGGGTATGAGTCATTATCGGCTAGCCGTGCCGCCGGGTCGAGTCCCGTCGCGCGAATTCTGGTCAGGGTGTTGCCGTCAACGATGGCGCCGGCCGCATCGGTCGGGCCGTCGCGGCCGTCGGTTCCGCCGCTGAGCAGCGTCCAGCCGGTTGTCAGGCCGATACGCTCTGCGCTTAGCGCGAAAGCCAGCGCCAGTTCCTGGTTGCGGCCGCCCTTGCCGGCGCCTCGCAACGTGACCGTAGTTTCGCCGCCGGCGATCAGCGCGGTCGGCTTGCGGATTTCCTGCAATGTGGATTGCGCTTTCAACGCCAATTGTTCGGCAACGGCGCCGGCTTCGCCGCACAATTGCGTGCTGTAAAGCTGGGTTTGATAGCCCAGTTCCGCCGCTCGCCGCAGCGCCGCGTTCACGCTGATGGCATTGCCGCCGATTAAGGCGTGGCTCGCGTTACTGAACAGCGGATCGCCGGTTTTCGGAGTCTCCGGGAGCAAGCCTTGCGAGCCTTGCTGTAAATGGCTTTGGACCGCTAGTGGTATTTGTTGGGCTATGCCGAATGAGTCCAGAATGGCGATGGCGTCGGCATAAGTGCTGTCGTCGGGCACGGTCGGACCGCTGGCGATCGAGCTTAAATCGTCGCCCAGCACGTCGGAGAGTATCAAGGCATGCAGGTCGGCCGGCGCGGCGAGTCTGGTCAAGCCGCCGCCTTTCAGTCGGGAAAGATGCTTGCGCACGCAATTGATTTGACCGATGTCGGCGCCGCAAGCCAGCAAACGTTGGGTGACGGCGATCTTGTCGGCCAAATGCAGCGACTCGACCGGGTAGGGCAGTAGGGCAGAACCGCCACCGGAAACCAGCACCAGCACCAGTTCGCCGGCTTTAGCAGCGCTAAGACGTTTGGCGACGGTTTTGGCCGCGTGCAGTCCGGCCGCGTCCGGTAGCGGATGGCCGGCGCCGAACACTTGGCAATTCTTCACCAGATCGACGTTATCGTAGTTGGTGACGACAATACCTTTGTCCGCCAGCCAGGCGTGAGGGATGATTTCCTGGGCGGCGTCGGCCATCGCGCAGGCGGCTTTGCCGAAGGCGATCAGATGAATTTGGCGCCAGTTGCCGCTGCGCAGACTGTTGTGGTTCAGGCCGAGGCATAAATGCTCGCCGTCGGTTTGCAGGTGACGCCGAACCGCCAGACGGGGATCGGCGGCGGCGAGGCCGGCCCGAAATATCTCGGAAGCCTGGGCGCGGAAACGGCTAGCAACGGCCGGCATGGCGAATCGGCGCCGGCTTAGGCCATCGCTTTGGCGAGGTCGAAAATGATTTCGGCGTCGAAGACCTGTTTGTTGCTTTCGAATAATTTGGCGATGCAAGCGCGGTGCAAGGCCAGTTTCAAGGTGCCGAAGCCGATCGCGCCCCAGATGATTTTGCCGTGGCGCAATTCGCCTCGGTCCATGACTTCGGTACCGCCGATGCCGACCGGCGGCGTGGCGTTGGCGTCGGCCAGGATTTCCAGGTTAGGGTTGTGTTGCCAATGCTCGGGCTTCAGTAATTCCACGCCCGCCGCGCCGGTCGCCAGCACGATATTGGCGTCCTTGACCGCCTCGGCGCGGGCGTCCAGATCGGCCGCCTCGACGGGGGTCAGGTCAACATCGAAACGTTCCTTCATCGCAAAGCAGGCTTTTTCGGCGTTGAAAATATGCCGCGAGGTAATCGAAACTTGCGCGCCTTCCAGCGCCATCATCGCCGCCGCGCGCTGGCCCACCGGGCCGGTGCCCGCCAGCACCACCGCTTTTTTGCCTTTCAGACTGCCGCTGCTGGCAATTTTGGCGACCGCCGCCGCCGCCGTGGTGTTGCTGCCGTTGCTGTCCAGCATCACCGATACCTGAAAACCGGGGAAGAAATGCTGTTGCACCGCCGCCAGCAAGTTTTGTCCCGCTTCCATATTGCTGCCGCCGATGAAAATCGCGGTGTTTTTTTTGTCTTTCGGTGCGCGGGTAAATATGCAGCCGTCCACCAAGGCGCCGACGTTTTCCGGGGTTAGGCCGCCGTGGCCGATCACATGATCGGCGCCGCCGTCGTAAGCCACCACGGTATCGAAAACGGAGGGATGAGTATCGGTATCGAATTGAAATAACAACTTTTTCATTAACCTGCCTGTGTATCGGGAAAGAGAGATGCGGCGCGGCGCGGAATCCGGCGGGCCATTATACAGAAAGTTGGCGGTGCCGCCCGAAATCGGGGACGGCGGTACGGGATGGGGATTTGCAGTTGTTTGCCCAAATACTTTATGTCATATTGAAAAATCGAAAGTCGCCCTCCGGCGCGAGGATGACAGCTAATAATAATGAGGACAGTGGATGAAAACCCCCATCGATATTGCCGTAACCGGGGCGGCAGGCCAAATCAGTTACTCCCTGTTGTTTCGGTTGGCGTCCGGCGAGTTGCTGGGGCCGGAGCAGCCCATCGTGTTGCGCCTGCTGGAAGTCCCGCAGGCCATGCAAACCTTGCAAGGCGTCGTGATGGAACTGAACGACTGCGCCTATCCGTTGCTGCAAAAAATTGTCATGACCGACGATCCGAAAGTGGCGTTCGATAACATTGATTATGCGTTTTTGGTGGGCGCCAAGCCGCGCGGTCCCGGCATGTTGCGCGCCGATCTGTTGAAGGACAATGCCGAGATTTTCCGGATTCAGGGGAGAGCGCTGAACGAATACGCCAGTCGCCGCGTGAAAGTGTTGGTGACCGGCAATCCGGCCAACACCAACGCGCTGATCGCGATCAGCAATGCGCCGGATTTGGGGCCGGACTGCTTTACCGCGATGGCGATGTTGGATCACAAGCGGGCGATAGGGCAATTGGCGGAAAAGTGCGGCGTGATCAGCCGCGACATCAAAAACGTCATGGTTTGGGGCAATCATTCCTGCACTCAATATCCGGATTTGCATCACGCCAAGGTTAAGGGGCTGGATGCCTTGTCACTGGTGGAGCACGAATGGTTCGTCAACGAGTTCATTCCGACCGTGCAATCCCGAGGTACCGAAATCATCAAGGTGCGCGGTCAGTCCAGCGCGGCTTCGGCGGCGCACGCGGCGATCGAACATATGCGGATTTGGGCGCACGGCACCGAGATCGACGACTGGGTCAGCATGGCGGTGGCGTCCGACGGCAGCTACGGCATCGAGGAAGGCTTGGTGTATTCGTTTCCGGTGACCGTTGAAGACGGCCGGATCAGTATCGTCAAGGCGCTGGATCTGAATGCATTCAGTTTGGAGCGCTTGCGCTTGAACGAAGCTGAGCTAAAAGAGGAGCGACAAGCCGTCAAGCATTTGCTGTAAATTTGGAGTCGGCCGGGGCTGGCTTCCGATCCGGCCGGGCGGCCGCCCGCTGAAGGTGCCGCCTTCCGTGGCGGCTTTTGTTAACGAGGTGTTCCGGGCGTTGAGCCCTAGGCGCTACCGTTAACCGTAACGCCTATCCGAGAACTCAAGCCGCCGATTGGCGACGACGGTTGACGCCGATCAGGCCGGCGATCGCGCTGCCGAACAACCAGACCGCGCCAGGAACGGGCACCGGCGATGTCGCAAGGTCCAGTTTGTAGCCCGCGACGCCGCTGTTCCAGCGGTCGAAACCCACGCCGCCCAAATACAGTGAATAGACCTTGCCGGCTTCGGCGGTAAAGGTGTAGCCGATGGTATCGGTGACATTGTCGCTGTGGCCGATATTAGTCAGGCCGACGGTGCTGAACGGATTTTCCGCGGTAAACGGTTTTGCCGGGTTGCAACCGGGGCAGTTCCAGGAGCCGTGGTGGCTGTAATTGCCGGTGTTGGTGTCGGCGCCTTCGAATACGGTAACGCCGAAACGGCTGAACAAGCTATTGGTGGTGGACAGGTTGATCGTCACTTTTTGAGTCACGTCCGAGCTGATCAGGCCGATGTCGGTTTGATGTCTCCAGCCGGTTGGGCCGTTTACCGTGGCCTGTCCTTGAGCGTTCAGGCCGTTATCGTTCCAAGCACCGCCGCCGGTGTCGATTTCAGCTTGCGTGAAGCCGTTAACGGTGCCGGCGTATTTGGCGGAATCGGCGGCCGAAATAACCGCGCTGTCACCCGCTCCGCTCAATTGCACGGCCCAGTTCAGGTGAGACGATCCCGTGTAATTGAAGGGCAAAGCGTTGCCGGCGGTGCCGACCCAAGACACCAGCGTACCTTTGTTGCCTTGGCTTTCCGGACCGGTTGCCACGCTGTCCACATCGACGCCGTCGAAAGTACGAGTCCAGCCGTCGGTCGCGGTGACATCGGTGGTGGTAAAGGTGTTGTACATCGTCGTGGAGGCGATTGCCGAGCCGCTCAGCGCGGTGCCGGCGATGGCCAATCCAATGGCTTTGGCTAATACGGATTTCATAAGACTTACCCTTGTTTTTTGCGTAATAAATTAGGCGAATGTTTGTCGCTAAGGACCGGTTGACCGGAACCCTGGCGTTGCTTCGCCTGATATATTAGGCAATCCTTATGCCAATCCCGGTAAGCCATGTAAGACGTGGCTTACAAGTGATCGGCGATTCCCAAATGTTTTAAAACTGCGGCATATCACACAGGTGTGGCGTGAAATGCCTTGTTTTTTTAGAGGTAGTTTTCGGCGGCAATCGCCGGTTCATGTTGGCGGTGTCGGGTTTTCGGTCGGTGGCGGGGTGGTTGTGGCGGGGAAGCGCGGCCCCCAGCGGAACGCCAGCGCTTCCGCCGTTGATTGGTTTTTAGGCCGACAAATGGCGGCGCGATTTTTTCGGCGCGGCTCGCAAGCCAGGCAATCAATCACGCGCGGATGGCATGAGCGGACGCCGCCAGCGTCGATAGTGGCGTGTTATATCGCTCGGCGATACGGCCGACTTGTCGGCAGGGGCTTACCGGTCGCATGCGGCAAGTCGGCTGGCGACCGGTCGAATCGCTTCAGTTCTCGGGGGGTAGCCGCGCGGTTTCGGTTTGGGTTTGCGCGTCCGGCACGATCTGCCAACCGCCGCCCAAGGCCTTGTAGACCGCGGCCAGCGCGGTTGCGGTGGCGGTTTGGCTTTGTGCCAGCAAGTCTTGGTTCGCCAGCAATTGCCGGTCGGCTTCCAACACCGTCAAAAAGTCGGAGATGCCCTCGCGGTAACGCAGGCGCGCCAACTCGACGGCTTTTGCGCTGGCTTCGGCGGCGGTGGTCAATTCGGCGCGGCGGACCCGCTCCTGGTTATACGTGACCAGCGCATTCTCGGTTTCCTCCAGGGCCAACAACACGGTTTGCTGATACTGCGCCAGACTGGCTTCGGCACTGGCATCCGCCGCCTTGATCCGCGCGTAGACCCGGCCGAGATCGAAGGCCGCCCAACTGATTTTCGGGCCGACCGAGTACGATTCCGACCCCGGCGCGACGACGTTGGACAAGGTGCTGGCTTCCAGCGACAGATTGCCGACGAAGGTTACGCGCGGGAACAGGTCGGCGGTGGCGACGCCGATTTGCGCGGTCGCCGCCGCCAGATTGCGTTCGGCGACCCGAATGTCGGGCCGGCGTTGCAGCAACTGGCCGGGGTCGCCGATTTGAATCGTCTCGGGCGCCTTGGGCAGCGGCTGGTCGGCCGACAGTTCGCCGGTCAATGCATCGGGGAGCCGGCCGGTCAACACGCTCAGGCGGTGGATGGTCCGGCTGATCGCGGCTTCCAGATTGGGTAGCGCCGCCCGGGTGTTGGCTAACTGGGCTTCGGCCTGGCGGGTATCCAGTTCGGTGCCGCGGCCGTTGGCCAGCCTGACCTGAGTCAGTTCCAGCGTCTGCCGCTGGTTTTCGGCGTTGTCGCGGTTGATGGCCAATTGGTGTTGCAAGCCGCGCAACTCGAAATAATTGCGCGCCACTTCGGCGATCAGACTGACCCCGACATCGCGCAGCGTGGCCTGTTCGGCCTCGGTCTGATCGTTGCTGGCCTCGACGCCGCGCCGCACCCGGCCGAATACGTCCAGCTCCCAGGAGGCGTCGAAACCCATGTTGTACAGCTTGAGTTCGCGCGGCACGAAGGCCCGGTTGTTCAGTGCCGAGGTACTGCGCTTTTGCTCGGTGTAATTGGCGTGGGAGGTCACGGTCGGTAACAGATTCAAGCCGGATTCCAGATACAAGGCCCTGGCTTGTTCCAGATTGGCGCGGGCGGCGGCCAGATCGTAATTGTGGGCGACGGCGGCATTCACCAATGCCTGCAACCGGCTGTCGCCAAACAAGGTCCACCAGTGGACTTCGACGTCGCCGGGCGCGAATTGCGGACCGCGGGCATTGGCGAAGCCGGCCGGCAGTTCGGTGGCCGGTTTCTGGTAGTCCGGGCCGACCGCGCAGCCGGGTAAATAGGCGGCTAACAGCAATATCGGCAGCGGCCGCAAGGTCGTTGAAAAAGTCGTTTTAGGCATCCTGATCTCCGTGGGCGGGACGAGCGGCGCGGGTCGGTTTGAGGCGTTGCGCGATCGCTTGCACCGTGACGTAAAACACCGGGGTCAGCAGCAGGCCGAACAGGGTCACGCCGATCATGCCGCTGAATACCGCGGTACCCAACAGCCGCCGCGATTCGGCGCCGGCGCCGGTCGCGACCACCAGCGGAAACACCCCCATGATGAAGGCGAACGAGGTCATCAAGATCGGCCGCAAGCGGATGCGGGCCGCCTCGACCGCCGCTTCGAAACGGTTAAGCCCTGTTTCCTGGCGGTGCTTGGCGAATTCGACGATCAAAATCGCGTTCTTGCTGGCCAGTCCCACCAACACGATGAAGCCGATCTGGGTGAAGATGTTGTTATCCATGCCGGCCAGCCAGACGCCGGTCATCGACGACAGGATGCACATCGGCACGATCAAAATCACCGCGAACGGCAGGGACCAGCTTTCGTACTGGGCCGCTAGCGCCAGGAACACGAAGACGACGCTAAGCGGAAATACCAGCAGCGCGACGTTGCCGGCCAAGACTTGCTGCAGACTCAGTTCGGTCCATTCGAAGTCGAAGCCGGGCGGCAGCGAGGACTTCAGCAATTGGTTCATCACCGAGATGGCTTGGCCGGAACTGACGCCGGGCAGCGTGGCGCCGTTGATTTCGGCGGCCGGGTACATGTTGTAGCGGGTGATCTTGTCGGGGCCGCTGATTTCATTGACCTTGGCCAATGCGCCGAGCGGTACCATGCCGCCGGTTTGATTGCGGGTTTTCAGTTCGGCGATGTCGTTGGGCTTCATCCGAAACTCGGCATCGGCCTGGGCGACCACTTGGTAGGTGCGGCCGAAGGCGTTGAAGTCGTTGACGTACAGCGAACCCAGATAGATTTGCAAGGTATTGAAAATATCGTTGAGCGGCACGTCCATCGCCTTGGCGCGAGCGCGATCGACATCCACAAACAATTGCGGCACGCCGGCCCGGAACGTCGTGAACAAGCCCACCAAGCCCGGTTGTTGGTTGCCTTGGCCTATCATCTCGTTGGCGGTTTGCTGTAACGCGGCGATGCCGGCGTTGTTGCGGTCCTGGATTTGCAACTTAAAGCCGCCGACCGAACTCATGCCGCGAATCGGCGGCGGCTCGAACACCGCGATGTAGGCGTCGCCGATGCCCGACAGGCGTTGGCCCAGGGTTTTGACCAACTGGCTGGCGTGGAGATCGGCACGGCCGGCGCGGGCGTCAAAATCGTCCAGCCGGGCGAACATGGTCGCGACGTTGGATTGGTTGGCGCCGGTCAAAATCGACCAACCGGCGTAGGCGTTGACGTGGGCGACGCCTTCGGTTTCCAGCATGATTTTGGTGGCTTTTTGGACAACGTCCTGGGTGCGGCCGAGCGCCGCCGCGTCCGGCAATTGGGCGTACAAAATCAAATAGCCTTGATCTTGCTGGGGAATAAAGCCGGTCGGCACTTTCTCAAAGGCCAGAAAGTTCAGACCATTCAGGCCGACGTACAAGATCAGTACCACCGCCGTGGTCCGTATCATCCGGCCGACCAGCTTGGAGTAGCCGACGCTGATTCGTTCGAAAAAGCGGTTGAACGGCACGAAAAACCAGCCGAAGGCCTTGTCGACCAAGCGGGTAAACCAGTCCTTGTCGCCGTGGGCGCGGTCGAGCAGCAGCGCGCACAAGGCCGGACTCAAGGTCAGCGAGTTGAACGCCGAAATCACCGTCGAGACCGCGATCGTCAACGCGAACTGCTTGTAAAACGCCCCGGATACACCGGTGATGAAGGCGGTCGGCACGAACACCGCAACCAATACCAACGCGGTGGCGATAATCGGCCCAACGACTTCGCGCATCGCTAATTTGGTGGCTTCGCGGGCACGCAGACCCTCGGCGATGTGGCGCTCGACGTTTTCGACGACGACGATGGCGTCGTCGACGACGATGCCGATCGCCAACACCAAGCCGAACAACGATAGGGTATTCAGCGATAAGCCCAGCGCCGCCATCACGCCGAAGGTGCCGATCAGTGATACCGGCACCGCCAGCAGCGGAATCACCGCCGCACGCCAGTTTTGCAGGAACACGATGACCACCAGCACCACCAGCAGCAAGGCCTCGAACAAGGTTTTGACCACGGCGTCTATCGATTGCTGCACGAACACCACGGTGTCGTAAACCAGAATGTAATCCAGGCCTTCGGGGAAGCGGGTTTTCAATTCCTCCATCGCCTTGACCACCGCCGCCTTGGTTTCCAGCGCGTTGGAGCCGGGCAGTTGGAACATCGCCAGACCGACGGTGGGTTCGCCGTCCAGATACAAGCCGGCGTTGTAATCCTTGGCGCCCAACTCGATGCGGGCCACGTCTTTTAAACGAGTGATCTCGCCGTTTTTGTCCTGTTTGATGACAATGTCGCCGAATTGCTCGGGATCGGTCAAGCGGCCCAAGGTGCTGATCGTATATTGGTAAGCGGTCGCGCCTGCCGCCGGCTGCTGGCCGACCACGCCGGCCGCGACCTGGACGTTCTGCTCGCGGACCGCGCTAACCACGTCGTTGGCGGTCAGGTTACGGGCGGCGATCTGTTCAGGATTCAGCCACAGGCGCATGCTGTAATCGCGGGCACCGAACAACAGGATGTCGCCGACGCCGGGCAGCCGCGCCAGCGTGTCGCGGATTTGCAGCAGGGCGTAGTTGCTCAGATAGACGCTGTCGTAACGTTTGTCCGGCGACACCAGATTGACGACCAGACTCAAGTCGGGACTGCGTTTTTTGACGCTGATGCCTTGCCGGCGCACCTCTTCCGGCAAGCGCGGCTCGGCCAAGGCGACCCGGTTTTGCACCAGAACCTGAGCCTTGTCCAGATTGGTGCCCGGCTTGAAGGTAATGGTCAAAGACAAGTTGCCGCTGTTGGTCGAGTTCGACGACATATACAGCATATCCTCGACGCCGTTGACTTCCTGCTCGATCGGCGTCGCCACCGTTTCGGCGACGACGCTGGCGTTGGCGCCGGGATAGCTAGTGCTGACCACCACGGTCGGTGGCGCGATTTCCGGATATTGGGCGATCGGCAGGCCGATCAGCGCCAAGCCGCCGACCAATACGATCAGGATCGATAATACCGCCGCGAAAATCGGTCGGTCGATGAAAAAACGGGTGAAATTACCCATGACTTAGGCTCCTTGTACCGGACTCAACGCGATGCGTTCCGGATTGACCTTGGCGCCGGGCCGCAGCTTTTGCTGGCCTTCGACGATGACCCACTCGCCGGCCCGCAAGCCGTCGCTGATCACCCGCATTTCGCCGATTCGCGCGCCGGGCGTCACCTTGCGGTACTCGACTTGTTGTTCCTGGTTCATCACCCAAACGAAGCGCTGGGCTTGGTCGGTGCCGACGGCGCGGTCGGGTATCAGCAGCGCATCGTAGGGCGCGCCGCCTTGCACGCGCATTCGGGCGAAGAAACCGGGGCTGAGCAGTTCGTCGGGATTGGCGAATACGCCGCGCAACGCGATCGTGCCGGTGGCACGGTTTTCCTGCGGCGCCACGTAATCGAGCTGGCCGCGATGCGGGAAGCCGGTTTCGTCGGCGACCGCCGCCTCGGCCGGAGTGCCTTTCAGTTCGGCGGCGCCGGGCTGGCGTTGCAAGGCCTGGCGCCGGTATTTCAGCAAGGATTGCTCGTCGGCGTCGGCGTAGACGTAAACCGGATCGACCGAGGTCACCGTAGTCAACACGGTGACGTCGCCGCCGGTCACCAGGTTGCCGGCGGTCAGCATTTCCCGGCCGACCCGGCCGGCGATCGGCGCGCGAATCTCGCAATACTCGACGTTGAGGCGGGCGGCGTAAACGTTGGCTTCCGCCGATTGCACCGCCGCGTCGGCTTCGCGCCAGCCCTTGGCCCGCATATCGTATTCCTCGGTGGAAATGGCCTTGGCCTTAACCAAGTTTTCGGCGCGGCTCCAATCGTTCTTGGCCAGTTCGCGCTTGGACTTGGCGCGTTCCAGCTCGGCAATCGCGTAGTTCAACTGGGCCTTGTAAGGGCGGGCGTCGATGATGAACAACAGGTCGCCCTTGTTGACCTTGGCGCCAGCCGTGAAATTGACCTTTTCCAGATAACCGCCGACTCGGGCACGGACTTCCACCGAGCTGATCGCTTCGACCCGGCCCGTGTACTCGTCCCATTCGGTGACGCTCTGGGCCAGCGGCTGAGCGGCTTTGACGGCGGCCGGCGGCGGCGCGGCATTGGCGGCATTGCCGGTTTCACCGCAACCGCTCAGTAAAAACTGCAGCAAGGCCAGTAGCGCCACCGCGCCCGGCGGGAACGGCGTCGAGAAAAAAACGGCGGATTTGGCCGGCGGGACCGAGGGCTGATCAATTCGTGTCATGGCGGTTAACGCTCCTGCGCTATCAAAAACGGTAATACGTATTACCGTTTAGTCTAGGGTATCATCTTCGCTTAAGTCAACTGAATTTATTGGGTTTTACAGATGGTGAAATGCGGACGCCCCCCCAAGGGCGCTGAACAGCAAAGCCGCGATCGGGTATTGGACGCGGCGCTGCAATTGTTTCTGGAACACGGTTACGGCAATCTGGCGATGGAAACCATCGCTCGCGACGCCAGGGTATCGCTACGCACCATCTATAACGAATTCGGCGGTAAGGCCGGCTTGTTCGGCGCCCTGGTTAAGCGTTGCAGCGACCGCTTCATCGACACACTGGCCGGCGACATAGTTCCGGAGATAGCGCTGGTCGAGTTCGGCACGCAGTTTCTGTTTCGGGTGTCGCGCCCCGAAGTCGTCAGAATGCGGGCCATTCTGATCGGCGAGTCGCCGCGCTTTCCTGATCTGGCCACCCAATTTTACGAGCACGGCCCGCGCCGCACGCTGGCCTTGTTGAGCGCTTACTTTGCCAGGCAACAGCATCTGGGCCGGATTCGGCCGGCCGATCCGGAGTTTTTGGCCGACCAATTCGTCAGCGTCTTGCGCAACGAACGCTTTCAACGCCTGCAACTGGGACTGGAGCCGACGCCCGACGAGGCCGAGGTCGAAGCCTGGGTGCGGCAATCCTGCGAATTGTTTTTAAACGGTTGCGGTGCTAGCCACCCTTTGGAAGGTGGGGATCGAGAGTAATGGGTTTTGAAAATCTTACCTATCCCTAGTTTTGAATCAGCGTTATTTACAAGGCTAAATCTTAGCCCAGCGGCACCGAGGGCAAGGGTTCTCGCCAAAATCAATGAATTAAACCCAGTCAAACTCGGGAAGGCTTCCCGAGGCCGGTCGGGCCGCCGCCGTCGATAATGCCGGGCTTTTAGCCACTACCGGTCATTACGATGCAAAAAATTCTACTCTCCCTCGGCGCGCTGTTGTTGTCCAACCCCGTTCTGGCGCACGGTCCGACCCCGCAAAAAGCCAAGGAAAGCGTAACCATTCAGGCGCCGGTCGCCAAGGTTTGGGAAGCGGTCAAGAATTTCGACGACATCGGCCAATGGCATCCCGATCTGAAAGCCGCCGAAGGCGACGGCAAGAACGCCAGCGGCGGTACCCGCAAACTGACTTTCCAAAACGGCGAAACCATCGTCGAGGAACTGGATTACTACAGCGAGCCCGAGCACGAATACAGCTACCGTTTGAAAACCGAAAACGTCAAGGCCTTACCGACCAGTTCGCACACCGTCGATCTGAAAGTTACCCCCGGCGACGGCGCCGACAGCAGCGTCGTGACCGTGAAAAGCCGGTTTTATCGCGGCGACACCGGCAACACCCCGCCGGAAAACCTCAGCGACGAAGCCGCCGTCAAGGCCATGACCCAGTTTTTCAAGGCGGGTTTGAGCGGCTTGAAAGCCAAAATCGAGAAGTAATCGGTTGCCGGCGGTACCCGAGCTTCCGGGGCTCGCGACTCGCCAGCTATGCCGCCGCGCGGATTGTCCGTCCGTTGCGGCGAGCCTAAGCGGTTCGCCGAAAATTTAGCCCCGCCTCATAAGCCGGCGCCAGCCTCAGCGGGGTGTAGGCTTGACCCGCGATCAAACACCGCCGACCGAGGCCAAAGTCGTTTACAACGGAGTGACGTTTAGTACTCTATTCTGATTGACCCTAGAAACGTCCTAGGTGCGCCGAAGAAATGCTGGTTAAAGCCGTTGGCCGAGGCAAAATAGTATTTATCCAATAAGTTATCAACGTTGAATTGAACGGTAAGTTTGGAATTTCCTATTTTTCGTTGATAACTAGTCATTAAATTCATAGTGACGTAACCCGGCATTTGCACCAGATTTTCGTTATCCGCTTGGCGCTTCCCAACGACTACCGTCCCCGCGCCAAACTTCAAACCCTGAAGCTCGCCATGTTGAATTTCGTACACATTCCAAAGACTGCCTGAATTACGAGCAGCGTTATAAAGTCTTTTTCCTTGATTGCCAATACCGCCGTTAGAATCAACGTCTTTGGTGATATTTGCCACCGGGATATGCGCATAAGAGCCGATAACGTTCCATCCGGGCATGATTTCACCTTTTGCGTCCAATTCAATGCCTTGGCTCTGTGCTTCGCCAATTGATTTTGACAAGGTAAAATTTGTCGGATCGGTTACTCGAACATTTTGTTTGGTTAATTCGAAATAAGCCAAGGAAGCGGAAAAATGGCCGTCCCATAATTCGGTTTTTATACCGGTTTCCCATTGCTGGGCCGTTTCAGGTTTAAGCAATTGGCCGTTTCGATTTACCCCGTTATTCGCGCCGAAATTTTCCGTGTAACTGCCATAAACCGATAACTCCGGAATCGGCCGCCACAATAAACCGCCTCTCGGACTCACCCTATCCTCGTCTATCGTAACGGCACCGTTATTTAATTCGTCATGTCCTCGAGCATTGTCGTAACGCATGCCGCCAAGCGCAAAGACATTGTGCGGCAACTCCAATTGATCCTGCAGATATAAGCCGAACCAATCCGAACTGGTTTTTGCAACCGGTACCACATTGAAACTTGGCAAGCCGGTAGGCACCGGATTGAACACATTTATCGGGGTGCTAGGACTTGGGCAGCAACCTTCTTTAACATCGAGATCCTCGCGAAAGTAATCGCCACCCATCAACAATTTATGTTTCACCACGCCGGTATTGAATTTTCCGGTTAGATTGACGGTGGTGTAGTATTTTTCCCACGGCGATTCGGTCTTGAAAAAGCCTCTATCCACGTTTCCGGTCGGAGAAGACTGGCTGAAAAAGAAGCTGCCGATTTGATCGTATTGGGTCAATTCCGCATTGAATCGATGCGCAATTTCCCAATTGTCATTGAACTGGTGAGACCAATTCAAACCAACTAACACCCGGTCGGTGGTGACCTTGGCATCGGGTTCACTCAAAAACGAATTCCGGGGCGCTGCCACCGGGCGGTTCCCCAGGCCCGGAACGCCGGGATCGTTCAAATTCTCATCATGCAGGTATTCCAATTCAAATGTCGCTTTGGTTCGCGCGTCGATATTCCAGGTCAAGACCGGCGCGACAAATACACGCTCATTCCCAACATAATCTCGAAAACTATTATTGTCCTGGTAAGCCAAATTAAAGCGATACAGCAACGAATTATCGGAAGATATTGGCCCGGTGGCGTCGACGGTGGTGCGATATAAATCGTAAGAGCCGAATTGCTGTTGCAACGAGTAATAGGCGTGGGACAAAGGTTGCTTGGTTGTGACATTGATGATTCCACCCGGCTCGGTGCGTCCATACAACAGCGATGCCGGCCCTTTTAAAACTTCTATGCTTTCGATATTGGCGGTTTCTCGGCGATTGGTCGGTATACCGGCGGCAATCGGAAACGGTGCGCCGTCCCGATAAACCATCGTGGTATCGAAACCGCGAATATTAAAATGGTCGGAGCCTGTCGCGTCCCCGCCCGACACTACGCCGCTGATATTTCGCAATGCATCCTTCAAACGTATGACTTGCTGGTCTTCGATGA
>NZ_JBYMAP010000048.1:0-22797 GCF_057766305.1 Methylomonas sp. BG-2
AATTCGTATGTTATGTAATTCTGCCGCACTATAAAGGTTGGACGAGTGAGATGATCCTCAGTCTTAAATGCTAACCGATAAGTTTACAATCTTTGATCTGTTCTATTTGTGATTCTATTGATTAGGCAATAGTCTTATCGGGACTTTAACTTTATAATCAATGGCTTTATTAGGGATTTTGAATTCAATAGAGAATCGCCGAGTACTCCCTCATCAACCAACTAGTAACTAAATAGGTTTACTTAATAGTCGGAAAATATCCATTCACGATAAGAATCCGCGAGATTGTCATTATGGCGTTAACTCAAGATAACTCTAACAGAAAAAAACTCAGCGGTCCCAACTCACCTCTCCCCCAACACCGCATAACACACCGGCGTCAAAATCAAACTGGCCGCCATGCCGATCAGCAGGCCGGCGGATAGCGACAGCGTCATTGGAATCAGGAATTGGGCTTGCGGGCTGGTTTCCAGCAGGGTGGGCAGGAAGCCGGCGAAGTTGGTCAGGAAGGCCAGCAGGATCGGGCGAAAGCGGGAACAGCAGGCTTCGGCGATCAGCACGTCCACCGGCCGCTGGTCGCCGTCGTGCTGGCGCAAATAGTCCAGCAACACCAGGCTGTCGTTAACCACGACGCCGCTGGCGGCGATCATGCCGACTAAGGATTCCATCGACAGCGGCAAGCCGGCGGCCCAGTGGGCCAGCACCGCGCCGCACCAGGCTACCGGCGCGGCCAGCAGAAAGATCAGCGGTTTGGCGTAGGAACGAAACGGCACCGCGATCAACGCGTAGATCACCAACAGCGCGATCAGCGTGTTTTTGCCGAAAGCGGCCAGCAGCTCTTTCTGCTCCTGGCGTTGCTGGCCGATTTTGACGTTCAGGCCGGGAAAGCGGCTTTCCAACGCCGGGAACACGTCGCGTTCCAGTACCGCGTAAACTTCGTTGGGATCGGCCAGGGTCGGATCGACCCTGGCCTGGACTTTCAAGACCCGTTGCCGGTCTTCGCGAATGATGCGGGCGTAGCCTTGCAGCACTTCGACGTCGGCCAAGCTGGCCAGCGGCGCGCTGGCGCCGTTGGGCAGGCGCACCGGCTGGGCCTTGAGTTGGTCCAGCGAACGCCGCTCGCGCAGCGGAAAACGCACCATCACCTTGACTTCCTTGCGGCCGCGCATGAAGCGATGCACTTCCTCGCCGTAATAGCCGTTGCGGACTTGCTCGGCCAGTTGTTCCAGGCGCATGCCCAGCCGCTCGGCCTCGGGCTTGAGGGTTAAGTGAATTTCCGGCTTACCGGGTTCGCCGGAATCGATCACGTCGTAGGCGCCGCGAAAGCCTTTGATCTGTTGTTTGAGCTGTTCCACCGCCGGGCCGAGTTGGGCCGGATTGTCGGCGCCGACCGTCAGTTCCAGGTCGTAGGGTTCGTCGCCTTCCTTGAAAATGAAATCGACCTGGCCGATTTGAATATCGCCGATGCGTTTGCGCCAGTCGCGGATGAAGTCCTCGACCTTGATGCGCTGGCGGCCGGCCGCCGACAGTTCCAGCCACAGCCCGCCGCCGTGTTCCCAAACGATGGTTTCGACGCCGACAATGACGCTGTGCTCGGGATCGTGGCCGCGCTTGCCGGCGCCGGGCGGCACGCCGTCCAGTTCGTCGCGCAACTCGAATAAGGCGTTTTCGACCCGGGTGGCCAGCGCTTGCGCCTCGCTGTAAGGCGCGCTTTGCGGCAGCCGGATCGACACCCAAAAGCTGTCCTTGGACACGTCAGGGTTGATCGACTGGCGGACCCGGTCGCTGGCCACCAGCCCCCAGCAAATAATCAGCAGGGCCGCGAACAGCGCGACGGTCAGATAGCGCCAGCGCAGCGCGGCGGCCAGCAATGGCCGGTATACTCGCTCGACGAAATTGTCCAGGCCGCCGTTAAGTCGGGCGCGCAACCGCTGCAAGCCGTTGGTGGCGCTCGGCGGCTGTATCGGCGCGACCAGATGCGAGGGCAGGATCAGCAGGGCCTCGACCAGCGAGAACACCAGCGTCAGGATCATGATCAAACAGATCGGTCGCATCATTTGCCCGGCCCAGCCCGGCAAATACAAGCCCGGCAGAAACGCCACCAACACGATCAACACCGACAGCGTGACCGGCAAGGCCACCGCGCGGACGCCGTTGACCGCGGCTTGCAGCGGGGTTTCGCCGCCTTCGAGCTGGCGGCTGTGCACGCTTTCGCCGATGATGATCGCATCGTCCACCAGCACGCCCATCGCCAGCAAAAAGCCGAACAAGGACAACATGTTTAGCGAAATATCCAACGCCGGCATCAGCCAGAACGCGCCTAGCACCGAAGTGAAAATGCCGACGCCGGCCCACAGCGCCACCCGCACCCGCAGGAATAGCGTCAACACCAAACACACCAGCAAAAAGCCGCTCAAGCCGTCTTCGAGCAAGGTGCCGATGCGTTCGTCGTAGGCCTGGGAATCGTCCCACCAGGTAATCAGCCGCAAGCCTTCCGGCAGGCCGGCGCGGATGGCCTCGATTTCGGCCTTGACCTTGCGCGCCACCACCACGCTGTCGCGCTCGGCGTGGATTTCCCAGCCTTGCGCGGTTTCGCCGTTGTGGCGCCAGTCGTACAGGCGTTCTTCCAAGCCATCGCGGATCGTGGCGATCTGGTCCAGCCGCAGCCGGTTGCCGTCCGGCAGCGTCTTGATGACCAGTGCGCCGACCGCGTCGGCATCCTTGGCGCGGCCGGCTACCCGCAACAGCAATTCGCCGTCCGGATTGCGCACCAGGCCGCCCGGCAGATCGACCGATGCGGCGCGCACGGCCTGGGCGACGTCATCCAGCGTCAACTGGTATTTGCGCATTTGCTCCGGCGCGATCTCGATGCCGATTTCGTAAGCGCGTTCGCCGTAATTGCGTACCCGGCTGACGCCCGGTATCGTCGATAGCTGCTGCTGAATCCGGTCGCCGAATTGCTGGAGTTTGAAGCCGTCGGTGTCGCCGTGTAGCGCCACCCAGATCACGCCGTCGTCGTCCTTGCGGTCGGCCGGCAGCACGTAGATCTGTTCCAATTGCTTGGGCAGGCGCGGAATGGCTTGCACCCTGGCGCGCAGCAAGGCCATCATTTGCTCGCGGTCCCGGTCGGGGCGGATTTCGACCGCCAACGTGCAGGTGTCGCCCTGAATTTCGCCGTGCAAATGCTTGATGCCGGGCAAGTCCTGAATCGCTTCCTCGATTGGGATGCAGACCGCTTCCTCGACTTCGGACGGCCCGGCGCCGGGAAAGACAGCGGTAATTTCGATCTGATGCGGACTGAAGCGCGGAAACACTTCCTTGTTGGCATCCAGCATGCCGATCACGCCGCCGGCCAGGATCAGCAGCATCAACAAATTGGCCGCGACCGGGTTGCCGGCGAACCAGGCCAATATCCCGCCCAGGCGGGCCGCGCCGCGCGAGGCGCTCATGGCCGCTCGGCCGAGATTTCGACCCGCATGCCGGCCACCGGCAGCGGCATGTCCGTAACCACGACGCGCTCGCCGGCTTGCAGGCCGGATTTGACGATGGCCCGACCCGGCTCGCTACGCAGAATTTCCACGTCGCGGAAGGCCAGGCGCTGTTCGGCGTCGATCAGTTTGACTTGGCCCAGATTGTTCAACGCGCCACGCGGCAGGGCGTACAGTCCGGCGCGGGCCACGCCCTCGATTTCGGCTTGGACGAACAGGCCGCTCAACAGCGGCGCGGCGCCGTCGCGGCTGTTATCGGGCTGCTCGACCTGGGCGACCAGAAACAACTGGCCGCTGCTGCTGTCCAGTTCGGCTTCGCTACGGACGATGCGCCCGCGCCAGGTTTGCGGCTGGCCGGCCACGTCGGCGCTCAACGTCACCGCCGGCCAATGCGCCGCGCGGCTTGATTGGCCCAGCGGCAAATCCAGAAACGCCAGCTCGTTGATGCCGACCGGCAGCCGGATTTCGGCGATGTCGTTGGCGTAAATCCGGGCGATGGTCGCGCCGGCCGGCAGAAACTGGCCGCGGCCGACTTGCTTGCTCAACACCCGGCCGGAAAACGGTGCCCGAATTTCGCAACGGCCGCGATCCAGCTTGGCCTTGGCCAGATCGGCCTCGGCGGCCTGCAACTTGGCTTCGGCCTCGGCCAACTGCGGTTTGCGCAAGGCCAGATCGCTGGCCTCGCCCTGGCCCAGCGCCTGCCATTCGCTGCGGGCCTGTTCGGCCTGGGCGCGTTCGTTGATCAAGACCCGTTTGGCTTCGGCAATCTTGGCCTGGGTGGCGACGATGGCGTAATCGTAGTCCCGTGGGTCTATCGTCGCCAGCAGCTCGTCGGCCTTGAAAAAACCGCCGGACACCAGCGCCGGGTGCATTTTCTCGACCTTGCCGGCCACTTGGGCGATCAAGTCGATGGTTTCGCGGGGCGCGACCACGCCTTGCGAATGTACGTTCAGTTTCAAGGTTTGCGGCTCGGCCTTGACGACCTCGACTTGCGGGATGGGCGGTTCGGCCGGCGCCGGCAAACTGCCGGGCCGCAACGCGATCATTGCCCAGGCCGCGCCGACGGCCGCGCTCAACACCGCGGCCGGCAAGATGATTTGTAACCAACGGAATTTTTCGTTCACACCGGGCCGCCCAAGGCCAAATACAAGTTGATGCGATTGGTTAATAGCTGCCGCCGCACCGCCAGATGCGCGCTTTGCGCGTTCAAGGTGCTGCGGTAGCTGTCCAGCAGGGTCAGAATTTCGATCAGGCCCTGCTGGTAGGAATACACCGCCAGCTTGCGGCTGGCTTCGGTTTGATCGACCGCCTCGCGCAGCGCTTTTTCCTGTTCGCGCAAGCGGGCCTCGGCGGCCAGCGCCTGCTCGACTTCCCGGAAGGCATTCAGCGCCACGCTTTGATATTGTCGGTAGGCGTCGCGGACCCTGGCTTCGTTGAAGCGGATGTCGGCCTGTAAGCGATCGCCGGTGAACAAGGGCTGGGTCAGACCGGCCGCCAGATTCCAGGCCGCCGAGCGCGGATCGACGATGTCGGCCAGCGCCGGCGTGCTGGTGCCGCCGCTGCCGGTCAGCGTCACCCGAGGCAGCAAGGCTTTTTGGGCGCTTTCCAGCCGGGCGTCGGCGGCGGCCAAACGCCGGAACGCGGCGACGATGTCGGGGCGGCGCGTCAGCAGCTCCGCCGGCAAACCGACTGCCAGGGCCTGGGGCGGTTCCGGCAAGGCCTGGCGGCCGGTCAATTCGCCGTCCGGATAATGGGCGATCAGGCTTTGCAAGCGCTTAGCCAGAATTTGCACGCCGTTGCGCGCGCCGGCCGATTGCGCTTCGGCGTTGGCCAGATCGGTCAGCGCCAGCCGCAGGTCCAGACCGCGAGTCAGGCCGCGATTGAAGCGGCCTCGGATTAACTCGACGATCACATTGCGGTCCTTGACCGACTGGGCGGCGACTTCGGCTTGCCATTGCGCTTCCAGCCATTCGAAATAGGTTTGGGCGATCGCGGCGGCCAGCGACAAACGCGCGGCGGCGTAGTCGGCACCGGTCGCGTCGGCCTCGCGCTCCTGACCGGTTTGGGCGGCCTTGATCCGGCCCCAGACGTCCAGCTCCCAACTGGCACTGAACAACGCGCTGAATGCGCCCGATTCCACCGATTGGCGGCCGTCGGCGTCGCCGCGCTGGTAGCCGGGAAGCAGTGACAATTGCGGCCAACGGCCGGCGCCGGCAATCGTCGCTTGCTCGCGCGCCGCATCGACTCGCGCGGCGGCGGACAGCAGGTCGAAGTTTTCGGCCAGCCCAGCCCGCACCAGCGCGTTCAATTGTGCGTCGCCGAACCCGGCCAGCCAGTCGGTCACCGCCGCCGGCGCGCTCGCCGCTTCCCGCCACTGCGCCGGCACGGCCAAGCTCAACGCGGCCGGATCGCGTTCGGGCGCGGTTTCGCAGGCGCTTAGCAAGCCGGCCAGACTGCCGGCCAGCGCCGCGCGGCGGAAGTTAACGTTCGGTATTCGAATCAAGCAGTCGGAGACTCAATGGGTTTTAGGGCGGCGTTTTTTCAGCCAGATGACCACGCCGGTGACCGACAGCATCACGATGGTCAAACCCAGCACGCAAACGAAAATCCGGTAAGGCAGGCCGAACACGTTGGCCATGTGCAAGGCCGCCAGCCAGGCGGTAATCGTATTGCCGTTGTATTGGCCGCTAGGCAGCAGCAGCATTTTTTGCGCGCCGCTGACTGCGTCGATGACCACCCGCAACTGGCCGCCCTTGTCTTGGAAATCCAGGTCGCTGCGCGCGGAATATACGTAAAAGCCGTGGCCGGCGTTATACCAGATCGCGGCCGGTTGCAACACCGCGAAGCCTTGCTCGGCGCCGGCCTTGCGCGCGGCGGCGTCCGCCAATTGAAAGGCCTCGCTGATCACGACCGGCGGATTCGGCAAGGGCTGCGGCAATTCGGGGAATTCGGTCCAGGGCTGGCGAAAATCGCTGACGCTTTGCATGACCTTGGCGTACACCGTATCGCCCAGGTTCATGTACACGCTGGACCAGGCGAAAGCCAGCAAGGCGATCCACACCCACAAACCGCCGGCCCTATGCAAGTCGTAATTGATGCGGAACGGCGAGCCGCGCCATTTTACGGCCCAGGCCGGCCGCCAGCGTCGCCAGAACGACGGCCCGGCCGCGCGGGTTGTTAGTGGCTTGGCCGGTAGGGTCAGATAGAAGCCGACGAAGCAATCCAGCGTCCAGACCAACGCGGTGATGCCCAAGGTCCAGGCGCCGAATTCGTCCAGAGCCAGGTTGTAGTGCAATTTGTAGACAAAGGGCATTAAATTGAATGCGCCTTCGGTGATCGCTCCCCACTGCCGCCGGCCCAGTTCCACGCCGGTGTAAGGGTCCAAGATCAGTTGATCGAAACCCAATGCCAGCGGTTGGCCGCTTTGGCTGTCGTTGTTGGGCGAAATGCCGATATCGACGTGGCGCGGCGACAGCCACAGCGAGGCCACCCGTGCCCGGCTGCCCAGCGCACGCTCGGCGCTATCCAGCAATTGCGGAATCGGCAAGGTCTGGCGTCCGGCCGGCTCCACGTAAAATTGTGGGCTGACCATGCCGTCCAGTTCTTCGTAAAATGCCAACAGACTGCCGGTCAGGCCGACCACGATCAAAAACGCCGTCATCGCCAGACCGGCGTAACGATGCACCAGCACCCAAAACGGGCGAATTTTCATAAGCTCTTCCTTCCGATTCAAACCAAACGATACGCGACTCACGCGACGGCCCATTTTATAAGACGATTGAACTTGCAAAATCCCCACCGAAAACCTTGAGAATTCGGTTTTGACTGAAATTTTGGGAAGCGTTCCCGGCTTTGCGTTGCCTGGTCCCGTGAGTGGCTTGGATATTGTTCACCCGGCCCTCGATCACCCCTTCGTCCCGAGCCCTAGGGCTTCGCGCGCGATAGCCTAGTCGAAAGGTATTCCACCTAGGACGCTGACTGACTCGGCCCGAATGGCGTACCGCTAACTCGTGGGACCGGATGAATAGAACGCAGGTGGGCTGAATTTGATCGGCGGCGGCGCATGCGTCTTAAGATTTACGCGTTCGCCGCCTTTCGGGGAGGGTTAGGCGTGAAGGCGGCAAACGCCGAAATTTTAAATGCCGGGACTAATATTTGCGGTCGGGCGAGCGCTCACCGCCACGAATCGGCTTTCGGCGGTCCTTAAATCAACAGACCTTTCGCAAAACGAAAAAAGTTGCCGGACAAAGAAAGCCCCCGATCCGGACCCGGACGGGGGCTGTGGAGTACAGAGCACTTAACAACGGGAGGTACTACGAACTTGAAGCCACGCCGGAAAACTTCGGTCTAGCTTTTTCCGGCGCTCGCGCGTCCGTGCGCTCCGAGGATGCCGACTCGATCGGCACCCGAGTTAAAACCGGGACATCGCTCGCGCGGGTTTGGCCTGTTGCAGATTGCTGGCTAACGCGGCGGCGCCGAACAAGGCCATCGCCAGCAGCCATTGTTCCAAAACCAATCCGAAAATACCGGCTGAAAAGAACGCGCCGGTCGCGATGTCTCTGTATAAAGAGTCGGCCTTTTTCATTTCTGCTCCTAGACTGCATCGAGTCGGTTAGTGAAGTTGGTTTCACTTTAGGTCTGAGCGAATTTATTTACAATATGCGATTTTACAGATTTAAAATTTCCAAAAAAGAAACAAAATTCCGCCCACATTTTCGGTTGCTCTTGTTATGATCTTCAGGATTGGCGGGAAGGCATCATGGGTTTGCACGGCCGGATTGCCGGCAACGCACAGCGCCGGCCGAATTTTCGCCGTCAATCCATTCGCCGCAGCACCGTGAGCGGCGCCTGCCGCACCACGCCGCGCACGCCCCAAAATCCCGCCAAGCCCACGCCCAGCATGCCGATCAACGGCAAAGCCAGCCACAGAGTAAAGTTGGGCCGGTATTCGATTTGCATCACCCGATGGTATAGAGCGAACAGCACCGCTTCGGAGGCGATCACCGCCAGCGTGCCGGCGGTTCCGCCCAGCACGGCGAACTCGATCCAATGCCCGCGCCGCAAAAAGCCGCGTCCGGCGCCGAGCGTGCGCAACAACGCACTTTCCTGAATGCGCCTATCCAGACTGGCGTAAACCGCCGCGAACAAGACGGTAAACCCGGCGGCCAACGCGAAATACAGCAATACGTCGATCGCCCGGGTCAGCTGGGTCAAAATGGTTTTGAACTGCTTTAATAACAAATCGACTTCCAGGATCGTCGTCGCCGGAAAGTGCTTGACCAAGCCGGTCAACAGCGGTTTTTGCGGCTCGTCCAGATAAAAACTGGTCATGTAGGTGGTTGGAAAACCGGTCAGGGTGCCGGGCGAGAAAATCATGTAAAAGTTCGGCTGCATCGTGTCCCAGCGCACGCTACGCAAATTGGCGACCGTCGCGGTCAAGCGCTCGCTGCCGACCGTGAAGCTCAGCCGGTCGCCGGGACGAATGCCGAGATTGTCGGCCAGTTTTTGTTCCACCGACACCAGGCCGGGCGCCAGCTCCCGCCAGGGGTTGCCGGCGACGACGCGGTTGTCCTCCGGCAATTGCTCGGCCCACGTCAGGCTGAGTTCGCGCTGGGTCGCCGCTTCGCCGGTGCTGTCCTTGCTGACCCGGCGCTGCACCGCTTCCTGGTTGACCTCGGTCAGGCGGCCGCGAACCACCGGGTAGAACGGGCTGGCGGCGATGCCGAGTTCGGCGATTTCGCCGCGAAAACCGCCGACCTGATCCGGCAGCAGGTTTAACGCGAAGTGGTTGGGCGCTCGGTCCGGCAACTGTTTTTGCCACTCGGCGATCAAGTCGGAACGCACGGTAAAGCTCAAGGCCATCGCCGCCAGGGTCACGCCGAAGGCCAGGATTTGGCCGATGCCGGCCGGGCCGTGGCTGATCAGGCCGCGCAAGGCGATGCGCCAGCCGAGGTTCATCGCCGGCAGCGCGCGGCGGGCGGCCCGCAGCAAGCCGTAGAGCAGTAAGCCCAGCACGGCCAGCGCCAGCGCGCCGACGCCGAGTATCGTCGCGGTGGTTTTCCACTCGCCGGTGTAGCGCCAGATCAACGCACCCACCACGCTCAACGCCAAGCCGTAAATTAACCAGCCGCTGGCCGGCATCGGTTCCAGGTCGCGGCGCAACACCCGCAACGGCGCCACCCGGCGCAAGCGCAACAACGGCGGCAACGCAAATCCCAGCAGAATTGCCAGCCCGGTGGCGAAGCCGAAACCGACCGCCAGCCAGCCCGGTTCGGCAACCCGCGCCGGTAGCAAATCGCGCAGCATCAGGAACAGGCCGTGCTGAGCCAGCCAACCCAGCATGGCGCCGGTTCCGCTGGTGGCGATGCCCAGCATCAGAAACTGGCCCAGATATAAAGCGACGATTTCGCGCTGTTTGCAGCCCATGCAGCGCAACAGTGCGGTGGCGTTGAAGTGCCGCTCGGTGTAGCGGCCGGCCGCCATCGCGATCGCGACGCCGGCGATTAAAATCACGACGACGCTGGACAGGCCCAGATAGCGTTCGGCCCGGCTCAAGGCCGAATCCAGTTCCGGCCTGTCGTTCCGCACGTCCAGCAGGCGCTGCGACGGGTTCAGCTGCGGTTTCAGCCAGTCGCGGTAGGCGGTCAGCGCCGCCTCGTCGCCGCTGAATTGGTAAGCGAAGCGGACCCGGCTGCCCGGTTGAACCACGCCGGTGGCGGCCAGATCGGCCAGCGCCATCATTACCCTGGGCGAAAAACTGTACAGATCGCCGCGCCGGTCCGGCTCGTAGTTCAGCACGCGGCTGACGGTCAACACCGCCTCGCCGACGGTCAAGCGGGCGCCGAGTTCCAGTTTCAAGGCTTGCAGCACCCGTTTATCGACCCAAACCGTGCCGGGTTCCGGGCCGGCGTGGACTTCGGTCAAGCGGTCGAAGTCGCCGTCTCCGGTTTTCAGATAGCCGCGCAGCGGATAACCGGCGCCGGCGGCCTTGATCGAGGCCAGCAACATCTCGCCGTTCTCCAGCAACATGCTTGGAAATTCGACGGTTTGCGCTTGAGCCAAGCCCAGTTCGCCGGCCTTGCCCAGCCAGGCCGGATCGACGGCGGCCGGCCCGGCAACGGCCAGATCGCCGGCCAGGAATTCGGCGGCTTGCAGGGTCATCGTGCGTTGCAGGCGATCGGCGAACAGCGAAATCGCGGTCGAACTGGTGACCGCGATCAGCAAGGCCAGCACCAGCAGGGTTAATTCGCCGGAACGGCCGTCGCGCCACAGCAATTTCATCGCCAACCGAAAGCGTTTCATACGATGCTCCCGGCTTCCAAGCGTATGGTGCGTTGGCAACGCGCTGCCAGGTTCATGTCGTGGGTGACCAGAATCAGCGTGGTGTGTCGTTCTTGGTTCAATTCGAACAGCAAATCGACGATGTGCGCGCCGGTGTTGCTGTCCAGATTGCCGGTCGGCTCGTCGGCGAACAAGATCGCCGGCCGGCCGACGAAGGCCCGCGCCAGCGCGACGCGTTGCTGTTCGCCGCCGGATAATTGCCGGGGCGTATGTTGCAGGCGCTTGCCCAGGCCAACCCGCTCCAGCAAGGCGCGGGCGGCCGGTTCGGCGGCGGTGTTGCCGGCCAGCTCCAGCGGCAGCATGACGTTTTCCAGCGCGGTCAGGGCCGGCAGCAATTGGAACGACTGGAACACGAATCCGACCAACTCGTTACGCAGCGCGGCCCGGCCGTCTTCGTTCATTCGGGTCAGATCCCGGCCGGCGACAATCACCGAACCGCTGGTCGGGATGTCCAGGCCGGCCAGCAAACTCAGCAACGTGGATTTGCCGGAACCGGATTCGCCGACGATGGCGATACTTTCGCCCGGCTTGATGATTAAATTGACCGATGCCAAGATATGCAGGTCACCTTCCGAGGTGGGAACGGTTTTGCCGAGGCCTTCGGCGACAATGACGGGTAGAGCGGCTGTGCGATTGAGTGACATGACTGGAATAGTCCTTGCGATGGTATTGAGTTTGGCGCCCGCCGGGGCTGCGGCTAAGACGATCCTGGTGTTGGGAGACAGTATTAGTGCCGGATACGGTATCGAAGTTCAGCACGGCTGGGTTGTCCTGCTGCAAAAAAAACTGGCCGACGCCGGTATTCCCCATGCGGTCGTCAACGAAAGCATTAGCGGCGACACCTCGGCCGGCGGCTTGGCGCGCCTGGAACCGATCCTGGCCCGCCACCGGCCCGATCTGGTCGTGCTGGAGTTGGGCGCCAACGACGGATTGCGCGGCCTATCGCCGCAAGAAATGAAGCGCAACCTGACCGAAATCGTCGGCCGGTCCCGGCAAATCGGCGCCGGGGTGTTGCTGTTGGCGATGAAGATTCCGCCGAACTACGGCAAACGCTATATCGAGATGTTTTACGAGGTTTACCCGCAATTGGCAAGCGAGCTGCAATTGGCGTGGGTGCCGTTCATATTGGAAGACATCGCCCTCAAACCGGAGCTGATGCAGGCCGACGGCCTGCATCCCAACGCCGACGCCCAACCGCTGTTGGTCGAGAAGATTTGGCCGGCCTTGCGGCCCTTGTTGAAATAGCCGCCGTCAACCGGCGATGAACGGCGATTTCCAGTCGCCGGAATGGTAGCGCTCCAGGTTTCGGCGAAACTCACCGCCGCCGCGATACTCCCAATAGCCGGCCAATTGGCCGAGGTTGTTGCAAAAACTGCGGACCATGACGATCAGGGGGACGTAAAACCAATAGCTCGGCCGCAAGTTGGAGTTGTGACGCTTCAACGCGGTGATGACCGGATTGACCAGCGTGAAATACATGAAGCTGAGCACCGCCATCGCGATCAACCAAAAGCCGAAAAATCCGAAGCCCAGCAGCAGCGCCAGCATCCAGATCACGTGGTTGCGCAAATGGTAGAACACCGTTTTCAGATCGGTTTGGCCGATCCGGCCGGTTCCCTTGCCGTACAAATAATATTGCTTGGCGAGTTTTTTCAAGTTCGGGCGCGGGCGCCAGGAGATGACGGCGTCCGGCGCCAGCGCCACCTTGCAGCCCAAGGCCTTGGCGCGCTGGGCGAATAAGGTGTCCTCGGCGGTATACAACCATTCCGGATAACCGCCGGCCGCCAGCCAGATGCTTTTGCGGAACGCCGAATTCCGGCCGTGAAACACCCGCTCCGCCTCGTTGGCGGCATTGCCGGACGTGGACAGTTTGCCGGCGAAGTATTCGAAATCGTTGATACTTTCGACGTTCCTGACCCCGGTCACCGCGCCGTAGCTTGGGTCGTTCAGCAGCGGTTGCACCAAGGCCGCCAGCCAGCCGTCCACCGGCCGGCAACCGCCGTCGGTCACGGCGACGATGTCGCAATGGCTGCGGGCGATCGCGATGTTGCGGCCCTGGGCGATATTGACGCCGGGTTCGACGAAGAATTTGACGTTGCGATGTTCGGCCGCGTAAGCGTTCAGCACATCCAAGGTGCCGTCGCTGGAACCTCCGTCGACGATGACGATTTCGTCGGCCCGCAAACTTTGCCGCAAGAACGCGTCCAGCAATTGCCGAATGCTTTCGCGTTCGTTCAGGACCGTGGAGATGATGGCGATGGTTTGTCTTTGCATGGCTTACACACTTGCGTTCGTTGGATTCATCGGAACGACCCGGCCTTTACAGCGGATTGTCGAAATAGTCGCCGTCGAGTCCGCTACGATACCAGCCTTCGATGACGGCGGCGGGTAACGGCGGCTCGCTAAAAACGTGGTAACGATTGCCTTGCGAAGGCAAGGCTTCGTAACCCAGGTCGCGAAACACCGGCGTCAGCCAGGGCGCCGCGACTTCCAGATTGATCCAGGTCATACCGATTTCCCGCCAGTAGGCGTACAAGCGGTACAGCAAGGCCGGCAGGGCTTCGCCGTCGTCGAGCCGATAGAACACGTCGCGCAACACCGCCATTTCCACCCCGCCGCCGAAGTCTTGCCGGTGCCAAACCGCGTAAGCTCTTAAACGGCCGCCGGCGTCCCGCAAACCCATTAACTTCAATGGACAAGTCGGATAGTCGAATATCCGCCAATTCAAATATTGACTGCTTCTTTCCAGGCAGGACAGATAGCCGCCGCGCGCTTGACTCCATAGCGCATCGTAGTCGTCGCCGCAGCGGGTTTCCTCGGTCAGCCTGAACCCGGCGCGTCTCAGCTTGGCGTCGCGAAGCTGCAAACCCAGATCAAACAGCGAGCCGATGATCCGGCCGGCCGGGGCGCCGACCCGTTTTTGCCAAGAGGCCTTGAAGCTGCTGCGCAATCTGAAAAAATCGTTGCCGTCGCCGCCGATCGCGACGTACCCGAGTTTGCGGTAGGCTTTTTGCGTGACGACGCCGGCCGAGGTACTGCTGGTCATCGCCGCGAAATGCCGGCATTGGTCGATCAGTTCGGTTCCCAGGCCGCGACCCCGATAGTTGGCATCGACACTGGTGTTGGCGGCGAAGGCGATCACGGTGGACTGGCCGTTCAACCACCACGGCTGGGCGAAGATGGCCCGAAACCCGATCAATTTACCGTGGTCCCGGACGCCGACGCCGATGCCGGGAAACGCGGCCTGCCAAGGGTTGTTGATGATGCGCCGTTCCAGCCATTCGCCGACGCATTCCGGCGTTTGTTGAAACTCGGTAAAACTGTTCAGTACCACCTGAATGCAGTCCGGAATATCGGCGGTACCGATGAAGGAATAATTGAAATGGTCTGCCTGAACGGGCTCGGACATAGAGCTTCTCTAAAACTGGACGAAAATCGCGCGGACTCAAGGTTCGCGCGCTGCCAGCCAATCATAGTAGAAGGCCCGCGGCTTTGCCAGCATCGGCGGCGGTGCTTGAGCCCGAGCCGCGTCGAACCCGCGCTTATCGCTTGCCGACCGCCGCCCGTTTTTGCAAGCCCAGTAACGTCAGCATGCCGCTTAGAAACAGCCAGGCGGCTGATGGCAGCGCGGCTTTTAGGTCGATAGACCGGGTTTCCTCGACGATGGGTTGAAACACGGTGTTCAGCAAGACCGGAAAATCGATGTCGATACCGCTTGCGCCGATTTCCCCGATCGCGGTCATCGCGCCGCCCCAGGTTTGTACGGCCTGGAATCGAACTTGTTCGACGACTGCCTCGGCCAATGTCCGCGCGGCGCCGAGACTAAGCGGCGTGGCGTGGTCGGCCAGCGTGGCGCCGGCTAAATCGATGTCCTGGATGTCGTTGGCCGGAACGAGACTGGCGGCCAAAACCGCGTCGGCCCACAAAGCGCAGGCCAATAAAATAGCCGTGGACAACTGTTTGATGCTCTCCATATAAACTCCCTATCAATATTCCAAAACCGATGGCTCGTGTATTTCCCCGTCGAACCCGCATCACCGGCAAATTCAACCTGCCGGACTCAGGCGACCGCCATCCCAGTCGGTAGTTTAGCAACTAACTTGCCAGATGCCAGTCCCAAAGGCCTAAGTTTTTTTTGCAGCCTGGCCGTAGCTTCCCGGGAAGTCGCTTCAGGAGTCGCCGCGGTCAATGTTGGACTATCAACAACGTTGCTTGGCGCTTGTTGCAAACACAGCAATTTCAGCCGGGGCCGACACTAACCGTTTCGCGGCCCGCGCCCGTCCATGCCCAAAATTTCGCGAAAAATCCCCCAGGGAATTTCGGTTGAAAGATCGGCGCAACTTGCTACAGTAGCCGGCAGGTCGCCAACTCAAGGACAGCCGTCATGTTACGCAAAATCCTGATCGCCAATCGCGGCGAAATCGCGGTCCGCATCATTCGCGCCTGCGCCGAAATGGGCATCCGCTCGGCGGCGGTCTATACCGAGGCCGACCGGTTTGCACTGCACGTCAAAAAGGCCGACGAGTCGTATTGCATCGGCAGCGAGCCGGTCGCCGGCTATCTGAACATCTACGGCTTGGTCGATCTGGCGCTGCGCACCGGCTGCGACGCCGTCCATCCCGGTTACGGCTTTCTGTCGGAAAACGCGCTGTTCGCGACCGCCTGCCAGGAACGCGGCCTGGTGTTCATCGGCCCGTCCGCCGAAGTAATCCGCAAGATGGGCGACAAGACCGAAGCCCGCGCGGCAATGCGGGCCGCCGGCCTGCCGGTGACGCCCGGCAGCGACGGCAACGTCGCGGACGTGGAGCAAGCGCTGCAAGCCGCTGAAACCATCGGCTACCCGGTCATGCTGAAAGCCACTTCGGGCGGCGGCGGGCGCGGTATCCGCCGTTGCGACAGCCCGGACGAGCTGCGCCAACAGTATCCGCGGGTGATTTCCGAAGCCGGCAAGGCCTTCGGCAGCGCCGAAGTGTTTTTGGAAAAATGCGTCGTCAATCCGCTGCATATCGAGGTGCAAGTCCTGGCCGACCCGTTCGGCAACACCATCCACCTCTACGAGCGCGATTGCTCGATCCAGCGCCGCAACCAGAAACTGATCGAAATCGCCCCGTCGCCCCAGCTCGACGAAGCCCAGCGCCAGTATCTGGGCGGTCTGGCGGTGATGGCGGCCAAGGCGGTGGGCTATACCAACGCCGGTACCGTCGAATTTCTGCTGGACCGCGACGGCCGCTTTTACTTCATGGAAATGAATACCCGGGTCCAGGTCGAACATACGATTACCGAGACCATCACCGGCGTCGATATCGTCGAAGAGCAGATTCGCGTCGCCGCCGGCCTGCCGCTGCGCTTTCGCCAGGAGGAAATCGTCCGGCGCGGCTATGCCATTCAATTTCGGGTGAACGCCGAAGATCCGCAGAACAGCTTTCTGCCCAGCTTCGGCCACATTTCCCGTTACTATGCGCCGGGCGGGCCGGGGGTGCGCACCGACACCGCGATTTACACCGGCTACGAAGTGCCGCCGTTTTTCGACTCGATGCTGGCCAAGGTCATCGTCAGCGCGATGACCTGGGAAGACGCGATCAATCGCGGCGAACGGGCGCTGCGCGACATGGGCCTGTTCGGCATCAAGACCACGATCCCGTATTACTTGGAAATTCTGCGGCATCCGGATTTTCGGCGCGGCCGCTTCAATACCGGCTTCGTCGAGGCGTATCCGGAACTGGTCAATTATTCCAACAAACCCCGCCCGGAAATTCTGGCCAGCGTGCTCGCGGCGGTCGTGGCTTCCCACACCGGCCTGTAACCCGAGGAACTAGCGATGAAAAAAGTCTATGTCACCGACGTGATCCTGCGCGATGCCCATCAATCGCTGATCGCCACCCGCTTGCGCACCGAGGACATGCTGCCGGCCTGCGCAATGCTGGACGACATCGGTTACTGGTCGTTGGAATGCTGGGGCGGCGCCACTTTCGACGCCTGTTTGCGCTTTCTGAAGGAAGACCCCTGGGAGCGCCTGGCCAAACTGAAAGCCGCGCTGCCCAACACCCGGCTGCAAATGCTGTTGCGCGGCCAGAATCTGCTCGGCTATCGGCATTATTCCGACGACGTGGTGCGCAAATTCGTCGAGACCGCCGCCAACAATGGCATCGAGGTCTTCCGGATTTTCGACGCGTTGAACGACATCCGCAATCTGGAAACCGCCGTCGAGGCCGCCAAGGCCGCCGGCAAGCATGCCCAGGGTACGATTTGCTACACCACCAGCCCGGTCCACGACATCGCCAGTTTCATTCGCTTGGGCAAGGGCTTGGCCGATCTCGGCTGCGATTCGATCGCGATCAAGGACATGGCCGGCCTGCTGACGCCCTACCGGGCCGGCGAATTGGTCAAGGCCTTGAAAGACGCGGTCGATCTGCCGTTGCATCTGCATGGCCACGCCACGGCCGGATTGGCCGAAATGTGCCAGCTCAAGGCCATCGAAGCCGGCTGCGAGCATGTCGATACCGCGTTGTCGTCGTGGGCCGGCGGTACCAGCCATCCGCCGACCGAAAGCCTGGTCGCGGCGTTGCGGGGCAGCGAATACGACACCGGCCTGGACTTGGACAAGCTGCAGGCGGTTAACCAATATTTCGCCGAAGTCCGCAAGAAATACCGGCGCTACGAAAGCGAGTTCACCGGCATCGACACCCGCGTCCACGTTTTTCAGGTGCCGGGCGGGATGATTTCCAATCTGGCCAACCAGTTAAAGGAACGCAACGCGCTGGACCGGATCGACGAGGTGTACCGGGAGATTCCGGCGGTGCGCAAGGATTTGGGCTATCCGCCGCTGGTGACGCCGACTTCGCAAATCGTCGGCACCCAGGCGGTCCTGAACGTGTTGACCGGCAAGCGCTACGAGACCATCAGCAACGAGGTCAAACGCTATCTGCACGGCGGCTACGGCCGGGCGCCGGCGCCGGTCGATCCGGAATTGCAAAAGAAGGCGGTCGGCAAGGAAGAGCCGATCGACTGCCGGCCGGCGGATCTGTTGAAACCGGAATTTTTACATCTGCGCGGCGAAATCGGCCATCTGGCGTTGAACGACGAAGACGTGCTCAGTTATGCGATGTTTCCGGAAATCGGCAAGCAATTTCTGGAATTGCGCTCGACCGGCAATCTGGTTCCGGAGCCGCTGGAACTGGAGGCCGCGCCGGTCGCCGCCGCCGACAAGAAAGCGCCGACCGAATTCAACGTCGCGCTGCACGGCGAGTCCTATCACGTCAAAGTCACCGGCGCCGGACCCAAAAACCAGAGCCTGCGGCATTTTTACTTTACCGTGGACGGCATGCCGGAAGAAATCGTCATCGAGACTCTGGACGAAATCGTACTCGACGGCGGCGCCCAAGGGGCGGTGAAAAGCGCGATCGCCAGTAAGCGGCGCCGGCCGGCCGCGCCGGGCGATGTGGTTACCAGCATGCCGTGCAACATCATCGAAGTGTTGGTCCGCGAAGGTCAAAAAGTCGCGGCCGGCCAAGCCTTGCTGGTGACCGAAGCGATGAAAATGGAGACTGAAATCACCGCGCCGCTGGCCGGTATCGTCAAGGCAATCTTCGTCGCCAAGGGCGACGCGGTAAACCCGGACGAGGTGTTGATCGAAATTATTTAACACCCAACCGGCGGCGCGGAAGGTAAAATAGATCGTTTGCTATCGAGACCGGCATCCTCCAAACGCAACCAGCCGCGCGCGGCCGGACGGAGCAACCGGCTCCAGCCTCATCGTTTACCTAGCCGGCAAAGACATTGACTCCGATCCCCGTCACCGAACAATCGATTAATCAGGCCGCCGACTTGTTGCGGCGCGGCGAATTGGTCGCCTTTCCGACCGAAACCGTCTACGGTCTGGGCGGCGATGCCGCCAACCCGGCGGCGGTCGCCAAAATTTTCGCGGCCAAGGGTCGCCCGGCCGACCATCCGCTGATCGTGCACATTGCCTCGGCCGCGCAGTTGACCGAATGGGCCGTCGAGATTCCGGACGCCGCGCTGAAGTTGGCCGAGCAGTTTTGGCCCGGCCCGTTGACGATGATTCTGAACAAGCGCCCGGACGTGCCGGACGCGGTGACCGGCGGTCAAACCACGATCGCGTTGCGGGTGCCGTCCAACCCGGTCGCGTTGCGGTTATTGCAAGCCTTCGGCGGCGGTATCGCGGCGCCGTCGGCCAACCGTTTCGGCCGGATCAGCCCGACCCAGGCCGGCCACGTCGCCGAGGAATTGGGCGACCGAGTCGCTTGCATTCTGGACGGCGGCGCCTGCTCGGTCGGCGTGGAATCGACGATCATCGACCTCAGCGACGGCCAGCCGGCCATCCTGCGGCCGGGCCGAATCACCCGCAGTCAGCTCAAGGCCGCGCTGGGCACCGAAGTCCGCCTGTCGCCGCAGAGCAAAATCCGCGCGCCGGGCATGCTGGCGGTGCATTACGCGCCGAATACGATGGCCTTGCTGTGTCCGGCCGACACGCTGATCGCGATGACCGACGATCTCTGCGGCCAGGGCAAGCGCATCGGCATTCTGGCCTTCAGTCCGGCCATCGCCGAGATTCCCTGCCCCAATCTGATCAAATTGCCCGAGCAGGCCGAGCACTACGAAAGCGCGCTGTACAGTGCGTTGCGCGAGCTGGACAGCCGGCAATTGGACACGATATTGATCGAGCAGCCGCCGGACAGCGAGGCCTGGGCCGCCGTCAACGACCGCTTGAGTAAAGCCACGGTATAAGATGACCGACGCCGAATGGATGCGCCACGCGATCCGGCTGGCGCAGCGCGCCGAAGTGCAAGGCGAGGTGCCGGTCGGCGCACTGTTGGTGCTGAACGAGCGCTGCATCGCCGAAGGCTGGAATCAGCCGATTCAAAGCGACGATCCCACCGCTCACGCCGAAATCGTCGCGCTCCGTAAGGCCGGCCGTGTTCTGCATAACTACCGATTGATCGACACCACCTTGTACGTGACGCTGGAACCCTGCGTGATGTGCATGGGTGCGATCGCCCACGCCCGGGTCAAGCGCCTGGTGTTCGGCGCTTACGACACCAAGCGCGGCGCGGTCTGCCATGCCCTGCAACTCAGCGACGCGCCGTTTTTGAATCATCGGGTGGATTGGAGCGGCGGGGTGCTGGAAGCCGATTGCGCGGAACTGCTGAGCGATTTCTTTCGCGCTCGGCGCCGTTAAACAACACGTTGCCAATCCCTGGGCCGAAGTAGGTCAAAATGCCGCGAATTCAAGGAGAAATCATGGATTCCCCCGGAAACCGGCTCGGGCAACGCGGCGGCCGCTCGATCGCGCGCTGAATTCCGGCGGGTATATAGGCCGCCTGAATGCGACGGTTGGGTGGGGCTGGGGCTGGGTAGCGCCTCGGCCGATTCTGGAACCAGTTCAAGAGAGCAAGCCATGGGAAAGCGTTACACCGAGTTGTCCGACAAACACATTCAATTCATTCGCGAGCAAAAACTGTTTTTCGTCGGCACCGCCACGGCCGACAGCCGGGTCAATATCTCGCCCAAGGGCATGGACTCGCTTAAGGTGCTGGGGCCGGCACGGGTGGCTTGGCTCAACGTCACCGGTAGCGGCAACGAAACCGCCGCCCACGTGCCAATCGCCCCTCGCATGACACTGATGTTTTGCGCCTTCGCCGGCGCGCCGCTGATCTTGCGTTTGTACGGCAACGCTCGCGTGGTGCATCCGGGCGATGCCGACTGGCCGGACTTGTTCGGCAAATTCAGTCCGCTGCCCGGCGCCCGGCAAATCTTCGACCTCGAGATCGATTTGGTGCAGACTTCCTGCGGCATGGCGGTGCCGTTTTTCGATTACGCCGGCGAGCGCGAACAATTGTCGGATTGGGCCGCCAACCAAGGCCAAGCCGGCATCCGCCGTTATTGGCACGACAAAAATCAGCTCAGCATCGACGGCCTGCCGACCTATATCGTTGAAAAAAGCGGTTGAAATTGCGGAGTGCAAACCTAGGTTTGTACTCAACCGCGAACGAATTGAGATTATCCAGCCATGACATTAATCCGGCGATTCGACGGCTCCGCCTTTGCCATCGCCGCCGGTTTTCGCCTATGCTAAGCGGCTGATTCACTCTACGGCTCGTTACCATGCACGTTACCCTCGTTCACGTCCACGTCAAACCCGAACATATCGACGATTTCATCGCCGCCACCCGTTTAAACCACTTGGCCTCGGTGCAAGAAGCCGGCAATCGCCGCTTCGATGTTCTGCAAACGCCCGCCGACCCCAGCCAATTTATCTTGTACGAAGTCTATGCGACGGCAGAAGACGCGGCGGCGCACAAACAAACCGAACACTATCTGACTTGGCGCGACACGGTCGCCGACTGGATGGCCCAGCCGCGCCAAGGCGTACCTTACAAAGCCTTGTTTCCGGAGGCTTGAGCATGCAAAGTTTCAAGCCGTTTTACATCGCCCGCCTGCCGCGCATCTTGTTCGGCCGCGGCCGTTTAAACGAAGCGCCGGCCTTGATCGCTGGCTACGGCCGCAAGGCCTTGCTGGTCACCGGCAAACAATCGTTTTTCGGTACGCCGCGCTGGCACGGTTTTATCGAGGCGTTGGCCGGACAAGGGGTAGACTGGCGGCATTGCACGGTGTCCGGCGAACCGTCGCCCAGCTTGATCGACGATACGGTTGGCCGCTTTCGCAGTGAGAACATCGAAGTCGTTGTCGCGATTGGCGGCGGTAGCGTATTGGACGCTGCCAAAGCCATTGCCGGCCTGCTGCCCAGCGGAGATTCGGTGATGGATTATCTGGAAGGCGTCGGCCGCAACCGAGCCTATCGTGGCCCCAGCACGCCGTTCATCGCGGTGCCGACCACCGCCGGCACCGGTAGCGAGGCCACCAAGAATTCGGTGCTCAGCGTGCAAGGCCTGGATGGCTTCAAAAAATCGTTTCGCGACGAATGCCTAGTGCCGGAATACGCCATCCTCGATCCGGACTTATTAGCCACCTGCGCGCCGGAATTGATCGCCGCCGACGGTATGGACGCGCTGACCCAATTGCTGGAATCCTACGTCTCGGCCAAGGCCAATCCCTTTACCGACGCGTTGGCCTGGAGCGGCATGCAGGCGGTCAAAGACGGCTTCTTCCCGGCTTGGCGCGGCGTCGAACCGGACGCTGGCGAAGGCCGTGCGGCGATGGCCTATGCGGCGCTGCTGTCCGGCATCACGCTGGCGCAAGTCGGTTTGGGCTCGGTACACGGTCTGGCGTCGCCGCTCGGCGCCTTCTTCCCGATTCCGCACGGCGTGGTGTGCGGCACGCTGGTCGCCGCCGCGACCGAGGTTAACATCCGCGCGCTGCAAGCCCGCGAACCGGCCAATCCGGCCTTGGCTAAGTATGCCCAAGTCGGCAGGCTATTGGCCGGCGACTATACGCTGGACGACCGGCAAGCCCGCGACGCGTTGATCGCGCTGCTGGCCGACTGGAGCGACACTTTGCAACTGGAGCGCCTTGGCGCCTACGGCATCGCCGCAGCCGATTTCCCGCTGATCGTCGCCAACGCGCGCGGCAGCAGCATGCAGACCAATCCGATCGTATTGACCGACGAAGAGATAGCGGAGATTTTGGCGCGGCGGATTTGAATCGGTTGCCCGGATCGGCGAGCCGAGTATCACCGCAAGATTCGCGGACCGCGAAGCGAATGATTCCGCCTTTGATGTTTTAAGCTCCCTTCGGCTCCGCTCAGGGAGCGCGACAGGTTCCCCGGCCCAGCGGTGCGTTCCCTAGAGCGGCGGAGAGCGAGTTCTCTGAGCGAAGTCGAGGATTGCGTTCCCTGAGCGAAACCGAGAAGTGCCTTCCCTAAGAGAAGCTGAGGAGTGCGTTCCCTGAGGGAAGCCTAAGGGTACGTTCCCCGAGTGAAGCCTTAAGGGTAAGTTCCCCGAGTAAAGCCTTAAGGGTAAGTTCCCCGAGTAAAGCCTTAAGGGTAAGTTCC
>NZ_JBYMAP010000049.1:0-22707 GCF_057766305.1 Methylomonas sp. BG-2
TCTACTAACACTCGTCAGCGCTTTTAAGTTTTTCAATCTAATCGGATTAGGAATAGACAATTGTCATTATTTCTGTTGATAGTCTGGCTTGGGTCGTTTGCGAACCCTCGACCCGTAACGTAAGCAACCAGGCTTCATAGACGTGTCGTCACATGAGTTTATCTGCTAATGCCCATTTTCGCACGAATCCTTACGGTCACCCAATCTGTTTGCGACCGGGTATGTCAAGGTTACTAAAACAGGACATAACGCGGTTGCACTAACAATGTGTGTGTGTGTGTAACTTCGCATAACGCGGATTATGTTAAATAATGGAAATTAACCGCTTAATTTTATAATAAAAACAAGCGTTTACATCGGGCCCGGTTTCGCTCTTTGCTAGCCAATGAATAGATGCTTATAAAGGGGTCACGTTTTCAGCTTGTGGGCCTTTGGGCCCAGCGGTCACTTCCATGGTCACGCGCTGGCCTTCTTTCAGGCTTTTCCGACCGCTGCCTTGGATCACACTAAAGTGGACAAAGACATCTTTGCCGCCGGCTTGTTCAATGAAACCAAAGCCTTTTTCATCGTTGAACCACTTTACTTTGCCTTCTACTAGTGCTGCCATATATTTCTCTGATTGTAAAAAACCATTGCTGGGGCGTATTGTTCATACGGACAGAATAACAATTATCGCTTAATTTAAGGTTGAATGCGCGATTGGTAAAACCGCAAAAAGTGCCGGCAAGGTTACTGTGGGTAGGCAAAGTACTTTCCTACTATTGGGTGACTGACGAGTAACTGCTTGTCGGTGTGACGTACACCAGTTCAATTTCCACCCGCTGGTTTTGACGCCTCCCTTCGGGTGTTGAATTGTCTGCGATAAAATCAGATCCGGAAGCGTAATTCACGTGAATTTTCAAAGGAGACACGCCACGCTCTATTAAGTAATTTCTAGCGGATACTGCCCTTGATAATGCAAGCTGCTCGTCCTTAGCGCTCGTGATTGGCGTACTGGTCCGGCCTCGAACCGTTATCAATGCGGCATTCTTGGCGTCGTCCAAAACCGACGAATCGTTAATGCTAGGACGAAAAGTAATGCTCCGATTATCAAATAAGACTGTTACGGTATTTGATCGTGGCATTTCAATGATGCCGACATCGGCTACCGTGTTTGAGGTAATCGGCTCAATATGGAATGTTTGCGCTTTTGCGACGTTTGCGAACGTCATAAATGACGCAAGTATGACTAGGCGCTTTATGGTCATAAATACTTCCTTATAGGTTGGTGAAAGTTGTGTCTGTCATGGAAATGATCCACAGAGCGGTTAGGTGCAATGGGTAAAAGGCATAGAACGCCCATTGGACACGCGGAACGGGCAATCGCACTAAACAAGCTATCAATGCAACCGGTAATACCGCCAGGGCCCAGTAATTGCCACTGATTAGACGTAATGACAGAATGGATATAGTTGCAATAATTACCGGGGCAAGCCGTGGCGTTTTACAATACCACCACGCCGATAAGCCAAGAATAAGACCAGGCCACCAATATTCGACCACTGAGCCACCAAGTAAAAACACTACCGCCGCAGCTAGGTAGCCAGTGATCGTTTGATGCTCGATTAAATAAATGGTGAGCGTGAGAACCAACAACGCAAACATAAAGTTTAACGGCCACCATCCGGCCAGTAATCCCCCCAAAGCAAGGAAGGCCGGGGTTGCCAACGATCCACACAACGCCAATCGCTTAATAATCCGGATATGTACGCCACGCTCGAACGCCATTGGCCTTGCAAGGTTATACGCGAGAACCAGAACAAATAACGGCATCGCTAAGCGGCCCATGTTGAATAAAACAGGAATGCCGCCCTTATATAAATATTTGTTGGTGTGATCGATAATCATAAGGATCAGTGAAAACCACTTGATGGCTTCAATGGTGCCATCTGCCACAACTACACGTGGATAGTTCATTCTATTCTTCCTTTTTTAGCGGCTAAAATGAGACAGTTAGTCGGCGCTAACCATAATTTTGCGAGGGATGTAAGTTGTGGCCGTCTGCATTTGCATCGGCCTTTGATACTGCGCCGTTAAGATATTCTGTTGACTCTGAGCGGGTGCCGGCTCCGTCTTCCTTGCTTGATGGACCTCTAAAGTTCCACCCTTTAGAACCACATCTAGCCAATCGGCCCACTTGTTGGCTCGTACCATCAAATCCGCCTTGTATATCCCATTGTAATAAGGCGTTCTTGAATGATAATTTGCGACTTTGGTCCACAAGTCACCCTTATCGTCTTTGATATGAACAGCTAACCGCCATGCAGCTAGATCGTATGGGTAGCATCCGGCGCTTGCTACATCCTCTGGCGTAATGCCGTACTTTGCCAGTTGATTTAAGTAGGACGTATTGAATTGCATCGGGCCTACATCGTAAGTGCCATTTGTATTCCTGACCCATTGCCCCGGTTTTCCGCCTTCTTTCTCGGCAACAGCCAGCACAATATTCGCTGGTATATCAAATTTCTCTGCCGCAGTAATCGCGCAAACAACCTGCTCTTGTTTTTGTGGAGGAATGTCTATAGCGGGCATATTATTGTCTCGGACATTGGTTTAAGAAATTCGCGCGAGCTGTTTTCGGTTGAGAAAACACTAACGCTGAAAATATGCTGATTGCAATAATGCAAAGTTTTAACGTTTTCATGATTTTTCACCTGTTATGCTGATTGCGCGTTACCGCTATTGTTACCGTTAGTGAATGCAGCGACTTCTTCGGCTGGATCAACTGCCTCATCGGATCCAGATAAGCTATCTCCACCAAATGAGGGTGTTGTTTGCCCGCTATTGCTAATTGCGGATGCGACTTGGCCGCCGAACGTATTACTGGTTCTGTCCCTGATTTTCTGTTTTGCGACTTCGCCAATACCAGTCGCCAGATTTTTTATCATTGAAGGGCCATATTTGGGGTTGCTGTCCCGGCTGGACGTACTGCTTCCCCCCATTGCTTCACCAAGCGGTGTCGTCGTTTTTGAGGATGATGAATCGCTATTGCTCTGGCCGCCTTGTAGATAGTCGGCGGTCATCCTTGATGCTGAATCCGACCCACCACTTCCGGCGAATTCCGCTGCTTTATTGGACGCCGCCATAATGGCTTGAATACCCCCTCCGATATTCGTTGCTCCAGCGGCAATCGCCCCGCCAGCAACGCCGATGGCGGCTCCGGCAGTAGCCGCCGCCGCCATTGCTGAACCAGCTCCAAATCCGTGCCCTAGTGCCCCAGTTCCGCCACCGAATGCGACTTGCCCTAGCATTGGCGGCACTTTGTTGACCAATAACAATAAAACCACTGATGCGACTAGAAACGAGCCCATATCCGCGTAGGTCATATCGGCCTCCATTGCCGCGACATAATCATTGATAAAGGCTTGCCCAATCCCGACAATCAGAATCATTGCCATCAATTGTATGGCGACGTTCAGTACCGTTTTGTAAAAGCCAATTGCCATGTCCGTAGTCCAGCGGCCACCGCCGAAGCCCAGATAAATCACACCGGCATAAGCAAGGATCCAGCCGCTAATAAAGAGCACAAGCATATTCGTAGCAATCAGGGCCATTATTACCAGTACGACCGCTCCCATGATAATCAGCGCAGCGCCCTCGACTGGTTCCCAGATGGAGGATGCTGTAATTGCTTTGCCAAACACCTGGAATCCAGCATCAATAATGCCAGACGGTGTTACCACTCCGAGGCCGGCCGCATTTGACCCTAGCGTTTGCATTGATGCAAATATGCCGGTCGCCATTGCAGGACCGTTACTCAACAACCACCAGAAGAACCCTGTGGTGATCGTGAACCGAAGGAATTCGGCATAGAACTCGCCAATATCGGCCTTTCTTAATAATAAAAAGCCATGTGTCCATACCATAGAAATTAAGGCCAATACCCAGAATAGCCAGGTTGCTCTCGCAGTTATGGCGTCGGCCCATCCGGCTGCTGCTGCGGCGAATCGTCCTTGAACATCATCCATAATGTTCGGCCCATCTATTGCCGCTAAGGCGTCAGTAGATAACGCTATCAGGATGGTAGCAATCAATAACATTTGTTTATTCATTTGATCGTCCAATTTCGATTGTTGGCAGCACCGAACGTCACCCGGCGAGCACAAGCCGACGCTAGTCGACGCCGCTTTTTCTCATTCACAATGCGAGCAAGATTTTCATGTCGACAATTTATTTCATTGACAACAAACTCTTCGCCATCAGTGTCAGTGTCAGTGTCTGATTCCGCTTCCTCCGCGACCGGCAAAATGTCATCGCCGCGATTAAAAAGACCGTCCCAGTTGCTTACGGTTGTTGCAATCGCGGACACGATCAGTATCACCACCAGGATATATTTAATGGACATGTGGAGTTACCTGATGCTCCAGCCTGCATTATCGCCGTATGCATACGGCACAACGTGGGCCTTGTCTGATGCCGCTTGTTGTTGTGCTTCCTTATTTGCAAGAGCCTGATTTCGGGTTATGTCGGCGTTTTGTTGCGCAATCAACAACCCGCGAATTTGCAGAAGCTGATTGGCCTGTTGGCTGGCGAGCTGATTGGTATAACCGATTGCCTTGACTTGACCATCGGCACCTTGTGCCGCCGCTTGAAGATCTTCAAGCGTTGCGGCATCGGCCTCCAAAGCGGTTTGTTGGCTATCCAGGCCTTCGATTGCGGCTTTGTTTGCTGTTTGTTGCGCCTCAGAACCAAGGTGAACAGAATCGCGTAAGTCGGCTAAATCGGCTTCCGTGCAGGCCTCGCCGTTAAAACATGCTGAGCCTCTATAAGTGTTGATGTCTTTAAACTTTGACAAATAGTTATCTAGGTTTCCGAACCTGTCTTTATAACCAGTGACGGTATCAATGGTTCCGCGAAGTCTTCCCATTGTTGCGGTCGCTCTATCCCAGATATTGACCACTGGAGATGCAGTGTTTTGCAGCATATTTTCGTATTGCTGCAACTGCGTTGAATACTGTTCCAGTTGAGTGGCATATTCCTGCACTTGCTTCAATGTCTGAGCGACTTCTTCAACGGCAGTCATAACGTTTTGCGTCAGATTTGTGCCGTCAATTACTGGAACGCCCGCACGTGAAATCGTTGGTGCGAACATTGCTGTAGCGATCACCAAGCCTAACATCAATTTTTTAGCGGCTAAAATGCTGTTGTTTTTCATAACTTACTCCTATGGTGTGAACCTTAATAGTCGAATGCTTGATACGGTTTGGTTAGCGTTAGATCTTTCGTAACGATAATGTTGAATCGATAGCCGGGTCTTATTTCCAGAGTCGGCGCGATATTCATGTTTTTCGCGATCATTTGGGAGGTCACACGGCCTAGTTGTTGTCCGAGTGCATTACTCATCGCACTGTTGGCATTAGGGGCCGTGTATCCGTTGTTTTGCTGGTTCTGCTGCTGGTTATAAGTAATTCCGGCAGTAATCGCCGACATCAGCAGTGCGGAACCAAATATACGAACAAAGTGATGATTTACTTGGTCCGTGAATCCTGCATATCCCGCGCTATCGGCCCCAGGCATTGCGCCAATATTCATCGCCTTGCCATCGGGGAAGACGATACGTTGCCATGCAACAAGAACACGCGATTGACCGTATTCCACTTCGCTTGAATAAACACCAACCAATCTGGAGCCTTGCGGAACCAATAAATATTTTCCGGTTGCCGTATCAAACACGTCCTGTGAAACTTGGGCCATAATCTGCCCAGGTAACTCGGAATTGATCCCAGAAATTAACGTTCCAGGGATAATGAAACCGGCTCTCAGTTCGAATGGCGTTCTGGGCGCTTCTGGTAATGAGTCCAGTCGCCATCTATCGCTTGATCCTGATTTCCCGAATTGATTGATGTTGTTTTTGTCACCCGTGCCTTCGGAACTAACGAGTTGCGGCGATAGTTCATTGCTGCCAATCCCGCCTTCCCCACCTGCTTCCATAATTCCAGACTCTTGCAATGCCGAAAGTCGTTTCTTATATGCGGTCATCGGGTCTGCGTCCGTCATTTGCTCTCTGACCGCCGCCAGCTTCGCGAGTACTCCGTCTCGGCTTGTTGTCTGAACTTGTGATGCTGAAACGACGGTTGGAGGTGAGCCGGCGCTACGCGGGGAAACTGCCGTTACCATCGTTTTTGCCTTAATTGCATCTTCAAATTGTTGACGCTTCATTGCGGCAATACGTGCGGCTGCATCCTCTTCCGGGGTCCGGGCTCTATTGGGCGCGGCGGCTGGGGGTGTAGGCGGCATATCGGCCCGAACAATTTTGACTGGCGGTGTAGGTTCCGCTTGCGGCTCTGGTTGCGGTTTAGTTTCAGGGGGAATAATGCCTCCCAGATTATTGCCGACTATTTCCTTTGCCAACATATTGGCGTTCCCGCCTTTCTGCCGATCTGCTATATCGGGTTTGTTCTGCTGGTTTGCCCGGTCGGCTGCAACAAGGACCATTATGATCAAAAATATTGAGATGGCGACGCCCAGAATAAGCACTGGCAAGTTATTGACCCGGCGAACGCCGTGACCGGCTTCTGGCTCATCCGGTGACATTTCCGGCGACATATAATCTTCATTGACGGTATCTGCTGTACGTTCCATTGCTTTACTCCATTTTTGCCCATGCGCCTGCTGACAAGGCGGTGTTATTCTTTGCCTCATAAGCATGAGTCAACGTAACGTCGTCGATCTTGAGCTTAAGACGATACAAATCTGGCGTATTAGATGGCCTGTCAATGACGTACTGGAATCTCAGTCCAGCGCCGGTGGCAGTTGATTTCGGGCTATATTCCTTCACTGCATAGCCTTTTGCTCTCAGCGATTCCAGCAACAACATGCCAAATCGGTCGGATTTTGGAACCACTTGGCCGAAATTGAATTGAGTTTGAGCAGGTGGATAGACCTTTTCCAGCTGCTGAATGGTATCGGTCGCAATGCCTTCATGAAGCCCAGAAGGCGCATTGGATTCGAAATTGCCGAATCGTTCAGTTGCGCATCCAAACAGTCCGGCAATACTGATGACGAACGCTAATATCCTGATCATGTTATTTCACCCGTTGAATGGTTACGGTGTCTTGATTTGAACCAACACCTGCAATCATGATTGCTCTATCGAATACAGTGTCGACAATGTAACGGTCGCCCTGTACCCGATAATTCACCATCACGGTTTCATCGTCCTCGAACACCCCCCCTTCCCTGCGCACAACAAGCAATGTCGGTGCTTCGGTTTGGGCCATTGTTTCCGGCATTTGAATTATGGTTTTTTGCTTATCGTGATAAACGCGAACTGGAGTCCATGAAATTGGGCCATTAGGTTCGATTTCATAATCGAAGCTCAGATCCCCTAAATACTCGCCGGTTTGAGGAATGGTCTTTTCTTGGCGTTCTTTATGTTCTTTATGGACGATTGCATTCCATTTCGCCATCGCATCCTCGGGATAAGTAAAAGCCACTTTGGGCATGTACTGTGTGCGGTGTGATCGTAGCTGCAAGTTATAGGCCCGGCGATTGGTTGTCACCGATAGCGATGTTTCCAACCCAACATCATGTGGCTTGATAATCAGATGTTGTACTTCGTTCGAACCGCTACCTTCTATCGCGGGTTCAATGGTCCATCTTGCGGTGTCACCGAGATTTATCCCGTTTACTTGTTCGCCAGGCTGCAACGATAAGTCGCACACCTGGAGAACTGCACAGACGATACTTGGTTGTTGAGCGCCATAAAGAAAAGTGATCGTACCGTTTTGTCCGCTGGTTGGTGCCATACCGGTTGCACTACTCGCTTTCCACTTTTCCGCTATCGCAATCGCCTGTTTTTCTTGCTTGGTTAATGTTGGGTTTTTCGTTGCAAAGTACATATCCGCCATATCCGGCTCGGCCTCGGCGGACTGCATTACAAATAGCGCCATTGCTATCTTTAGCATTGCTCTAAATTGCTTTTTCATAGAATTCCCTCGTTCGGTTAAAACTGTTGTTGTCTGGACCAAGAAAAGTCTTTCACGTAAATACCGATTGGGTTTTTACGGATTTGCTCTTCGCTTGTGGCCGGTGTTGGCTCAACGACTTTAATGGTGACTAATGCCCTCATGAATGCAGGTTTGCCGGTAACGACACCCTGCCGGTCGCGGGTCGTTTCAATCCAATCGACCTCCCATGTGTCTGGGGTTTGGGCAAGGACATTCACCACTTCTACGCTTACCATTTCCTTTATCGCGCGTTTAAACGGACTAGACTCTTCGGTGCCATTCAACCATTCAGTCATTTTTTGTAGCGATGGATCCCCAGGAGCTAACATTGCGTAAACATCCATAACGGCTTTTCGTTGTAGCGCGATGTCTATGGTGACTATTCGAGAATTCGAGATAAAGGCTGATACGGCAGATGCAACTACTCGCCCATCCACTGGTGATGCACGGTCGGCTCTGGCGACAGCGGCGGTTTGTCCTAGTTTGTCTACCTGTATGACATAAGGCACAAATTTCGATAGCTGACCGATATGGATCATTCCGCCAACTCCGGTTAACGCCACTAACAAGGACAAAATCCCCATTATTTGCCAGGCCTGCCGTGTAGCTATCACACCTTGAGTGTGATCTTTCCATGTTCGTCTTGCCGACAAATAAGGATTTTCGTTTTCTCCAGCTCTGCGACCACCAACCAGAACTTCCGGGCGCTTTCTGGGATCCGCTTTAGGGTCTTTTCTTTTAAAAATCATGCTGCTTTCTCCAAGTAATCTTCAATGCTTAACCCCTTTCTACCGAGCCATTCATCAACCCATTCATGCCCATGAGTCGATTTGAGTTTTTTAATAGCTGCTACAGAGTCTTTATCCGATGAACCTACAAACGCCAAAGCGAGTGGGCCTAACGCAAGATCGTAGAGACGGCAGCCTTCTTCGGAGACGTAGTAGTAATGTCGTTTGGGGATGGCCGTCGCCAACAACTCAATTTGCCTGGAGTTAAGCCCCATACGACGATATAGTGCGGTTGCGTCTTCCTCCCTGGCGTATATGTTTGGCAAGAAGATTTTCGACGCAGTTGATTCGATAATTACGTCGAGGATGCCCGAATTCGCGGCGTCCGATAAATTTTGAGTTGCCATCAGAACGAAACAATTCGCTTTCCGCAGTACCTTTAGCCACTCTCTAATTTTTTCGCGAAATACCGTATGGCCAAGCATTACCCATGCCTCGTCCAAAATAATTGCAGTTGGTTGGCCGGTTAATGATCGTTCGATGCGCCTAAAGAGATATAACAACACTGGAAGCGCATATCGATCCCCGAGGTTCATTAACTCTTCAATTTCAAAAACCGTGAAATCGGTTAGTTCTAGCCCGTCTTCTTCCGCATCCAGTAAATGCCCCATTGCGCCATCAATCGTGTATTGTTTGAGCGCTTCACGAATAGCCTCGTCTTGAATAGTGACCGTGAATTCGGATAATGTTCTAGCGCCGCTGTTATGCATATTGATGATGGCATTACCTATTTCATTTCGTTGAGCTGGCGATGTATTCAAGCCATTTAACGCCAGAATGATATTGATCCATTCCATAGCCCATGCACGATCACTTTTGGTTTTCAGATATTGCAAAGGGCAAAAGGCCAGTTTTTCGTCGTCGGCGGCGACTGTGAAATGTTTGCCGCTATGTCCGCCACTCGTTGCATGTATTGCTTCTGTTAATGGGTACAAAGACATCCCTTTGTCGAATGCAAAAATGTGCATCCCTTGATAGCGGCGTAACTGTGCGGCGAGTATGGCGAGATGGGTAGACTTACCGGCACCGGTTCTTCCGAACATGAAGGTATGCCCGACATCACCAACATGGAGATTAAGCCTAAATGGTGTTGAGCCCTGTGTTACACAATGCATAATCGGTGGTGAAAGAGCCGGATACATTGGGCATGGTGCATATTCGCGCCCGGTCCAGATCGTGCTAATTGGCAGCAGGTCTGCCAGATTCATGGTGTTCAATAGCGGGCGGCGAACATTCTCGACGCCGTGACCAGGCAAACTACCTAAATAGGCCTCCATTGCGTTGATGGTTTCGATTCTGGCGACAAACCCTAGTCTGTTGATAGCCTTCTCTACTTGTTGGGCCAGTTCCTGTACAAGTTTTCTATTCTCGTCCATCAACACTACAACGCTGGTGTAATAGCCTTGGGCTACTATGCCGCTGTTGACTTCGGCTAACGCCGCTTGTGCATCGTCCACCATATTTTGTGCGTCTTCATCAATTGGGCCCGTATTAAGATTGAACACTTGATCAATGAAACCGCGGACTTTTTGCCTCCACTTTTTACGGAATTTTTCCAAATGACTGATTGCCTCATGCGGGTCCATGAAAATGAACCGTGACGACCAGCGGTATTCGATTGGTAACTCACCAAGAGCGGTAAGCATCCCTGGCGTCGATTCAAGTGGGAATCCTTCAATTGCCACAACCTGGATGTACTTTCGACCGATCTTGGGGATTACACCGGCTAGTAAATCCTCACCACCAATTAAGCAGTCGAGATACATAGGATTTGTCGGCAGTTGGACCGGGTGATTTTTCCCAGTAATGCAGAATTGCAACCAGCGCAATAGATCGTCATGAATGACTGTTGTCCCATCTTCATTGACAATTTCATGTCCTTTAAGACGGCGCAGATTGACCGCCGCCGACAATCGCGTTTCTATGTTATGGCATTCGCGTTTAAAGTGTTCGATTAGGTCGGTTGTGTATGCCTTGGCGTCCGGTTTTTTTGCGTCATCGTCGAACATCAGTTCAATAAACTTACGCTCAGCGAGTACAGGAGGAAGATACGTCAATGTCACGACGAAGTACCCTTCGTACATGGTGCTTAGCCCTTCGAATAGCTTCCGTCGCTCTTCGTCAATAGCTGCGGTAATCCGATCAGGAAAGGCCGATAAGCCGCGTTCCGAATATGAAGGCGCAGGACGACGCACGGCATCGACATGGATCATCCAGCCACTACCTAGTCTGGATATGGCCTGATTTAACCTAGCTGATATTGATTCGCGGTGCGCTTCCGTTGAGCTATCGTTATCATCGCTCGTATAAAGCCAGCCGGCTAAAAATGATCCATCTTTCCCGACAATAATGCCGTCGTCGACTTCGGCGGCATAAATCAACAAGTCGGCAACACTGGCGTTTTTTGATCGATGTTGACTTAACCTGCGATCCTTGTCCGCCCTGTATATCATTCTGGCGAGGATTGCGACTAACGTAATCCCCAGTAAAGCTATCGTGAATGTTATGGCCTCGATCATCATCTGTATTGTTTCCCTTGGCTGTTTGCGAAAAAACCTTCCACTTGCACACCCAAGGTCATGTGAGTTGCGCGGCTTGTGTGTTACGTGCTGCACACTAATTGAACCAACTTGCACATAAGAATCTGGAGAAATCAGCCACTTAAAGCTGTACGTAACGGCGGCAAAATATTGCCGCTTATTATTGGTGCTAGCTTCGAGTAGCGGCAAGCCGATACCGAAAAGGCCATCAGAACGCCATAAAACTGTCAAAATTCGCTGGCACAAATTATGCTTACAATTTAAAAACTGATTTTGAATGTTTGAATTACCGTTTAATAAGGAGATAGAGCATGTTTGTAAATACGACATCGAATACGCACCCGACTTACGGCACCTCATCCGTTGCCCGCAATTATCAATCTAACTCAGCCAACAATATCATCGCTGGTAATACTGCGAGTAGCGGTGATAGCGTACAAATAAGTGGCTCCGCATATAAGGCTTTAAACGACTCAAATGCCACAACATCAGATGGCGTTAAGCTCATCTTTGATCGAGTAAATAGTGACCCAGAATTTGCAAAGGAGATGGCTAACGTATATACATACTCTAGAGATTTTGAGCTTGTAGATTTAAATGATTTGCCTAGCCTAAGTGACACATCGGCCATGTCCGCATATGCTCAACACGTCAAGAGCTTTGAAAATGAAGCAGATAAAATTAGGGGCCAGCGAATTCAGATTTATACTGAAATGAAAGGCAGTGGAGCTAGTGACGCGGATATATTTAACAAGATTATGCAGTTTAATAAAAATTTGCCGGAAGATTACCAATTAAAAACGGGCCTTGATAAATATAGCCAATATTTAAAATTTACATGATGATTCTAAAAACCGCCTTTATATTTAAAAATATAAAGGCGGCTATATCATAATATAGCGTCGGACCTCCGGCGCTATTTGCCCAAGCGCCACCGGTGGCAAGTGGGACAATACCTAAACTTTCAACAGGGTCAGATGGTGCTCCCATTGGAGCTGACATAATTTCTGATGCCGGTATAAGCTGAACGGTGGCCGCCACAGACCCTGTCTGAGCCACTACAGGCTGCATCAGTGCCATTAAGCCTAAACTGAGAAGAATTTTCCTGCCAATTGATTTTGTAAGCATACCATTACACTCCTAAAAAATAACTCCAAAATGTACTTCAGTTTGCGGGCAACGAGCTTAGCCCGCGACGGAGTATAGTTTACGACCTAACATCTGAACTGCGTCATATCGTCACAGGCGCAGTCCAACCGTTAGTCGGTCATCGCCCACTCTGAATTTCCTTCTCCAACGCCTTCCAAAGCCAATCCTCACCATAGGAGCTTTTGGTTTCTTGGCACAGATGTATCCAACCCCATTGCCATTTCATGAAATCCGATTGCCAGGTTTTCCATTGTTGTTCGGTCGGTGGTCCGTATTGCCAATTGGGTGCGAGTACTACACCCAAGCCAAGCGGCACGTCAAACCCGTATTGGCCTTGCAACAATAGGTACATAGCTCGGCGACGATTGGCCCACGAGGCGAAAGGTTTTAATGCCGGCACTTGATAGAGGGCGGTATTCAGCAATTCGATAGCCCAAAGGTAATGAACGGAGTTGACCAAGAACCGCCTATCTCCCCAATCGGTTTGGCAAAAGATTTGCGCCACAAACACCACATACAATTCTTCTCCAATCCGGCGTGATAGGAAACTCCTCCCCATCATCAGTAACATTCGGTAAATGTCTTGGGCTAGCTGGCGGTTGTGGACATGATCGTCCTGTTGCTTGGACTCACGCCAATACAGCACTAAGGCCGACAACGTATCGAGGCTCGCCAATTTGAGCAACCGGCGACTTACTGACGACGAGTAAGGTTGGCGGCGCTTAGCGGCGCAAATACCGCCGTCTTTCGCGGATCGATACACAATCGCTTGCACCTGCGGCTCCAACTTTTCCAGCCAATGATCGATTTTCGGTAGCACCCGATTGCCCAGACGTAGCACTTCCCAGAGCGGATGATTGATGTCTCGGGCGGAGCCCGGTGCCTTGGCATCCACCAAGGCAATCAACGCGGCGCCGGGCTTGTGTTTACCGGCTTGGTATTTACTCCACTTGTTTTTTGCAGGTAACGGTATGCCATCCTTGGTCTTATCCTGGGGCTCGAAGTGCTTTTCCAGTTGGTAGGCGGTGGCTAATTGGGCTTTCTGCTGAAGACCGATATACCAATACTGCGTTCTCAGACGGTTGATCAAACGACGATTGTAGGGATTATCGGCAATTGGTTGAAGTATCGCTTTTTTCGCGTCGTCGAGGCGAAAATTGATACATGATTGTTTTAATTGACTTATTGTTGCCATTTTAGGGTAAAAGTTTGCTCAATCTCTCCTGTTTCGCGGATAGCGTACATCAGTTACCCTATGGCACATCAAAAATTGCTACCGAACGTGACATGACACAACCCGAGCCAATCGAGCCTTTAGTACAGGAATTGCAGGACACATTGACTCGTCTGTACGGCCCGCTGTTGGCGAGTCGAGACCTGTGGAAGCTGTTGGGATTTACCAACCCGGCGGCATACCGCCAAGCCAGGTTACGGCAGCGGATACCGGTGGTGGAGTTTGAAATTGAAGGCCGGCGCGGCCGTTTTGCGTTGACGCAGGATGTCGCCCGTTGGCTGGCCGAGCAGCGCTTATCGATCCCGCAAACAAATAAAGACCTGGAGACATCAAATGACGTAACTGACTAGTCGCATTAAATTCGCAGACTTAGAACGAAAAAAGCCCAAGGCGGCAACCTCGGGCTTTTCAAGAAACCGTCAAGAAATTCAACCACTCATGACGATTTCATTGTCGATCTAATCCAGGCCGGCGTCAAGTCGGCTGTCTGTTCCTATGCCTTTTTTTAAATACATCGCGACGGGCGAAGGATTTCGTGCGCCCCGTCGCTAGGAAAGACAATGAAAATATCCATAACCACTTTACGCCAAGTGATTCGGCTCTTGGCGGACCCAGACCTCTCGTTGCGAACCATTGGGCGCACCTGCCACATTGCTCCCAATACCGCTAAAGCGGTTCACGCCCAATTGGTCAACAAACAATTGAGTTGGGCGGATCTCCAGGCCCTGGATGATGGCAAACTTTACCAAACGCTGTTCGGCGATAAAAAGCCAGGCGATTCTCGAAAACCTGTACCGGACTGGATTCAGGTACATTCCGAATTATACAAACGGGATATGACCTTGCAATTGCTTTGGGAGGAATATCGTCAACGCAATACCGATGGATTGTCTTATGAGCAATATTGCCGCCGTTACCGAACCTGGAAACGCAGTTGCAAGATCAGTCTGCGGCAAATCTATTTTCCAGGCGAATATATTTTCGTCGACTTTTGCGGACGTACCATGCCGATTCGTGACGCCACAACCGGGGACATTTGGTTCGCCCAGGTATTTGTTGGGGCACTGGGCGCTTCCGGATATTTGTTCGCCACAGCCATCGCGTCTCAGAAAATCGCCGACTGGCTTAAGGCTCACGCCTTGATGTTGGAACACATCGGCGGTGTTCCGCGTTACATCGTACCGGACAATCTAAAATCTGCCGTGCTGAAGAACAATAAGCAGGGATTATTGCTGAATTCGGCGTACCAGGAATTTGCCGAACATTACGATTTCATCATAAGACCGGCTAGACCGCGCAAACCTAAGGATAAATCACTGGGCGAAATCGGCGTGCAAATCGTGCAGCGTTGGGTGTTGGCCCGGTTGCGCGATCAAGTGTTCTTCAGTCTGGACGACTTGAATACTACGATTCGTTACTGGATGGAAAAGCTCAACGAACGTACCACCCGGACGTATCCGAATAGCCGTTTTCAGCGCTTTTTCGATTTGGATGCGCCGGTCTTACAAGGGCTACGCCATGATCCTTATCCTTACAGTCAATGGCGCTATCAGGTCAGAGTGGACGAAAGCTATCACGTTGAATACGAGCAACACCACTATTCGGTGTTGTATACCTATGCTCACCAACAGGTTGATATTCGAGCCAACGACGAGTTTCTCCATGTCTACTACCAACGCCGATTAATTGCATCGCACACACGAAAACTCGGTCCCGGTCGAACCACCTTGGATGAGCATATGCCGCCCAACCACCGATTGTTTCGCGAAGGGACGCTGGAAGGATTGCAGACCTGGGCGCAATCGGTCGGCCCGTCCACCGTGACGTTTTTACAACGCAGTCTTGAAGACAAACGCCACTTTGCCAGCCGTCTGAAAGCCGCCCAATTACTACGCCGAGACGCCCAGAAAGAAAACTGGCAGGGGCGCATTGAGTCGGCATGTACGCATGCGCTAGTAGGGAGGGGGTGGAAATGGGACAGGTCAACTAACCCAAATTCGCCCGGAAACCCGCGAAAACACTAGATTCTCACCGAAACATCAAAAATCTTGAATTCCGGACAAAATTGGGCTCAATTGTAGGAAATATCCCGAGAATATCGGCATAAATTAATCGCGTAATAAGGGTATTTTCCCCAGGTTTTCGCTTGAAAACCTGCCGCAACAGAGCGTCAATACCGTCAACACAACCTACCGACGGAGATAAACAATGACGCAAATCATCCCTCAAACACAAAATATCGTATGGGGCTTTTGGGGCACTTTAGATGGTCATACCGACCCGGCCGCCGCATGGCCCATAGCAGTCAAAAAAATCGCCGATGCCACCCATCAGCCATTCGAAACCATCCAGCCCTTTTTAGACAGCCGGTACGGCCGCCAATTTGGCGATACCGTCCTAAACCATCTTTTAATAAAGCCCGACCTAACCGATGCAATCGCCGCCGCCGTCGACCAATGGATGACTTGGAAGATCAGTAAAATGACCGCGAAAGAATACGGCATACCGAAAGGCATGCCATATCTAACCGGCTTCGTTATTCATTGTGAAATCATCGAATACGCCGATTAAATCCCCTTCAAACGATCATCGAACCCGGTGTAAAACCCGGGTGAGATGATCGATCGTGACATGCTCCACCAGATTCCTATCGCTTTCCGGGAAGCCCAGCAACTCCCGCTTGGGTAAGCCTGGATGATTCACCCGCCGCCGCACAATTCCCCCAAACGCCAACGCTTGCTTATTTCGCGGCCGAATCACATAGGGATCGGTACCGCCGTGGTGAATCGCCGCCAGCTTGGCATCCCTCGCCCCGTCGAAACCCAAAATCAACGTATTCGCGGACACCTGATAATTCAGACTGGCCACCATCCGCCCGGTTTTTTTCAACGGCCCACCCTTGCGCTTACCCTCGGCCAGCGTCATCGCCGACAGCGGCTTCCACTCCTTGCCATCCGGATCGACGCCTTTTTCATGTCGGCGCCGGTTAACCCGCAACAACGACTCGCCGATGCTGCCCAGCATTTCATCCGGCGATGCAATTTCGCGCCTGGCCACTTCCAGAATATGTTCCAAATGGCTAATGTCGAACTCGATCTCAAATTGCATAATCCACCGCCGCCTATATAATAAAGGTGTGAATCGGTCAGACTGCGCCTCCGCGCGCTACTGCCCAATATCCGATCCACAAAACGCGACCCCTAACAAGGCCGCGTTTTTTATTTCTTAAACAACAACCTGCCGTGACGTTGTTTATCGAAATAACCCAGCCTGGCTTTCTCGGTTTTGTGCGATGCCATAAACACCGTCGCGCCTTTCCAGCCGGTACTGGCCCATTCAAAAATACCCACGCCGAATTCCCCAGATCCATCCAGTTCGAACGCACGCAGATAGCGTCGTTTTAGCCGCCAACGACCTTTTTCCCCGCGATCCTGCTCCCAATACCACCAGATTTCATCGGGCTCGACCAGCGACATGGCCAGCAAGTTGAGATACTGCAACCGGTGTTCCTTATCGGCATCAGCCAACCACTTAAAATCGCCTTTCCCATCCTCAAATAACGCCCTGGTCACGGCAAGCGTAGTACCTGCAGCATCGGTAAACGCCGCCCCTTGCTCCATCGTCGCCCCAAAGATCGACAAAAACTCCACCACCGCCACCTCCGGCGCGATATCGGCCGGCAGCAAAATGTTCGGTGACACCTTGGTCGGCTTCGGCATCTCCGGCACCTTAAATCCGGTCGGCCACGGTTTATCGCGCTGTTTCAAAACCGCGTCGTAACCCGTCAACGGCGGCACCGTCAGCGGTCCCAGATAGGCCTTGCCGGGGTTATACGCAAAGCCGGGGTCGATCCCTTTCGGCACCCGCACAGTGCGCGGCGACGCACCTTTGCTGCCGACTGTCTTGGTCTCCCATTCGAGTACCAAGTTGTCAGGCCCGGACATGCCCTTCGCTGACCACAACTGCTCCGCCTCCCATTGCGATAACGAATTCCAGCGACATTTGCAGCCCCAACCGTTCTGCGGTGAAATGACGTCAACTACTGGATCATCAACCGAAAAAATCAGCCCATCCCAGAACTTATGCTCCAGGCGCGGATGCTCGATAGAGGTATGGTCATACTCTAAATAAGGCCGCAAGTGTTTGACAGCCTGTATTTGCTGCCATCGCCCGGCGTTGTACGACTGATTGATATTGGTGTCGTAGATCACCTTGCTCCGCCAGCCCGCCGAACCGTTGTACGACCAGCCATGCTTAGCCACGATCTCATCAAACCGCCCGCGAAAATCCTCATAACCGCCGCCGTTTTGCTTGGCGTCGAAAATCGCGTTATAGAAATCTTCAACCAAGGCATCGTGCGCCGCACCGGCCACCACAAAGGCGTGGCTATGCTGTTGTTCCCAAATATCGGTCCAACTGGCGGTTGGCAGCTGGATTTTTGTCTTATAAAAGTCAATCGCCTCTTTAAACGGCAGCTTTTCAGGCTTCAATCGGCATCTCCCAATACACCAGCGGCCCATCCTCTCTCACGATTCGGCCGCGAAACGGCGGCGCGGCGCCCTTAACCCGCCAGCAATACAGCCGCTTGGCTCGGTAATCGTCGACCAACTGCCGGCGCAATTCGCGTAGATCCGCGCGCGTAATCGGATGGCCCGGCCACGCTAAATCGGCGCCCATCTGCACTTCGCCACGGCCGATAAAATCCAGCGTGCATACCAAATTAAACGGGTCGCCGTTGCCGTAGCTCAACCCGTCGGCAAACCGCCGAACCGTCGCCTGTTTAATCTCGATATGCACCGTACTCATTCGCCGGTACCGATATCGCCGCGCCCGGCCAAATGCGCCGCCGCCATCCCCAGCTGCAATGATCCCGCCCAGGCTTTACTGTCCAGATTTAACGCCTCGATGCCCGCGATCGCGTCATCAAACGACCCCGCCGCCGCGACCACCGCCGCAATCTGCTGAATCGCTGCCTCTTCATGCGGCATGCACAGCGCCGCCAGCTGCTGGCTGTAATTGCCGACGATATCGCCGTCTTGTTGTTGCCTGGCCAGCGCTGCCAGCCGTTCGACTACGCCTGTCCCGAGCGTAGCCGAGGGGCTCACGACAGGCCGGGTTAATGCCGCCCCGGCTTGGGTCGGCGCGGGCGATTTGCCGGACACCGTCAAAATCTTCGCGTCCTTGCCGGCTTTCGGGATCTGCAACGCCTTATGCGCCCAATCCACGTCAATCTCCATGCCCATCGCCGCCGCCAGATCCAGCACCTCGGCCATCGCCTTTTGATCGACTTCGTCCGAGGTATCGTGCCGCGCTTCCGGCATGCGGTCTTCGGCAAACATGCCGTTCAACAAGGCAATCGGCCGGACGATATCGCGGTTGATGGTCGGGTCGATCTGCCGCACGTCGTGCAGCATGATTTCACGTCTCACCTTGTCATGAATCGCCCCCAGCGCATTGGTACTGGTCTTGCCGTCTGCCTGGCTGGTCAACGTGCCGCCCAGGATCGCCATCGATTGCTTGCGCTCCCAGTATTGGATGGCATTTAAAAAATCGGTGACGTTGCCGGTCGAGCTTTGCGTGACGAACTCGATAGTCATGGTGCTGGGCACGATGCCGGCGCCGTCGTTGCCGATATTGCGCACCGCCTTTAGCAGCTGGGCTTTCTCTTTATCACCGATGCCGGCCGGAAACTTACCCAAGCGCAACGGCATGCCGTACACTTCCAGGAAGCGCTGCATGTCGCGCACGTTGTAGGCCTTGTAGGCGTAAGTCCAGGCCAGCACCCGGAACAGCGGCGCCTGCTCGATGTATCCCGACTTGGCCCGGTGCTCGTGAATCACCCAACCCCAGTCGCGCAACGGTTCCGGCATACCCATACGCCGATACATCAGCGCGCCGGTCTTGATGTCGATCTGCAGCTCGCGCTGTGGCACCCAATGCAGCGCCGCCGGCACCCACTCCGCGCCGGTCCGCCATTCGATCTCCAAAGCCGCCAAGCCTTTGCCGATCGCATCGGTCAAATCGTACTGCGCATCTTCAAAGCGCGGGATCTGACACAGCATGTCTTTCAGCTCTTTAGCCCGGTCGATCTCCGCCTGGGTGGCGTCGTCTTTCGGATGCAAGTCCCAATTCAACCCAGTCACCGCGCGGCGGCGCTTGGCCAGCTCCGAGAAAATATGCGAGTCCTGCTCTTCGACCAATTCGAACAGCGTGGCCTGATCGGTAATATAGCCTTGGTCGGCCTGGGCGAACGCAGTCGCCAGCCGGGTCGGGTCCAGCGTGTTGACGCTGTTGTAATTCATCGGCGTGCTTTGCGTGGAGCGAGCGCCGGCTTGCAACACTTGCAGACCTTTCTTGCTGACGCCCGCAAGCGCGGCCAGGGCGGCTTTGGCTTGTTTAATCATTGGCCATATCCTCATCGCATCCATCAAACCACTCGGTGCCGTACCATTCGATTGACAGGTCCTCATGTACATACGACGTCGAATCGTCTTCTAAAACCCAAAAAGCCCAGCCGCACTTACCTTCCGCCGAGTCTTCAGAGCCATCTTCGATCAGACGGAATGGCGGAACAATGCCGTCGAATATCTCCGCTAGAAATTCTGAGATAACTTTAATCGCGGCAACTTCGGTCGGTCTTCTTTCTTGTTTAATCATCCTCGGCCTCCACTACATACGGCGGTTTCGGATAATCGACATCGGAGAAAGACGCTATTGATGGATATTCAAGTTGCGAGACTATCCTAAACAGGTCCTGGACATATTTATATACAAGCGATGCATTGGTTGAGTCATAACCAAAATCGTTGATGAAGGTGGAAAACGTCGCTCCCATTCCATGCGTGTATAACCACTCCATGAAATCAGCTGCAATCCGCAATACCGTGATCCTGTTGCAGCGTTGGATCATTTGAATTCTGGATTGCTCTCGCTCATCCAATACTTCGGCTTTCAATTTTTCCAAGCCATTCAATATTCGGCGCTGTTCGTCTTCGGTGAACTCGCTTAAATCCAATGCTTCATCAGTCATCATCCCAATCCTCGTCATAATCATTATTCCCCCGGCTGGTCGAGCGCCGCTGGCCGCGACTGCTGCCTGCCGGCGTGTAATCCCACTCGCCGCCAAACTGTTTGGCGATTTGCCACAGCATTTCCAGCGCGTCCGGGCCGTCGTCGTGGTCGGCTTCCGGCCAGAACTTCAATTGCTCTGTCATGGTTGACTGATTCCGATGCAACCGAATCAGGCCATTATTAACGTGTGGCTGCAAACTGATAATCCGCAGCGCTTTGTCAGTATCCGGTTGCACCGGAACGCCCGGAAACGCAATAGAACGGAGCGCCGCCTCTTTTATTAACTGTGTATGCAGAAAAAATTGAAACTGCACAGTTTCAACTGCCCACGCCAGGCAGTGATACTCAATCTGATAGTCAATCGCTCTGGTAATGATTAACTCAGGAACCCGCTTGCAGATGTCAGCCTCCACCACATCCAGCACCATCTTTTTACGATCCAAACCGCCTACAAGAATCGCCGACGGGTCGCCTTTGACCGTGCCTTTTTTCCCAAGCGACGGGTCTATCGAGCCGAAAAACACCCAGTCAGACAGCCGGTTCACCCAAAACTGAATGTCCTTAAACGGCGCGTTTTCGTCGTTGCCGGCCTCGTTTTGCTGCTCCTGACTGAAAGCGTCGTGATTGATGGCTCGCATGCACATTAATCGGTACAGCGGCCGCACTTCCGGCCAACTGCACACCGCGCCGGCATCCATAGCGGCTTTGTTCTTTTGATAAAACGCCAACGCCTCGGCTTCGAACCGTTCCTTTTCGTCATCGTCACCGCTACGGGTGTACAACGCTTCCCACTGGTCCCAAAGGTCCATCCGATCCGGCCATTTCAAAATCGAGCGGAACACCTTGCGCCGCCAGCCCGGCGCGCGGCTGACGCGGTTGATCGCCGCGTCGTAATGCAAACTGGTACCGACCCAAAACACATCCATGCCGCCGCCCGGTCCGGCCAAACCCAGCACAGCGCTGAGTACATACTTCTGCACCTTATCGCGCTGGCCTTTGTCCTTGACGTTCTCGTCGTTCTCCAAGTCGTCCAGGAAGATCAGGTCGGGCCGGTGCGGGCCGTGCTTCATACCCCGGATTTTCTTGCCGGTACCGCCGATGCGAATCTTGATGTTGTTGGCGGTTATGGCCGTGGTCGCCTGCCACACCCGACCGCGTCCGCACGCCTCCGGAAAGTCCATCATCAGCCGCGGATTGGTATCCAGCTCGGCCTTGATGCTCTCCAGCATCTCCGCCGCCTGTTCCTCGGTGTTCATGATGATGCCGATCATGTGCTTGCGGCCGGTGACGATGCACCACAGCGAACCGAGCTGGGTTTCGTAAGTCGATTTGGCCTCGCCGCGCGGCGCTTGATGCACCTCGCGGCCGTCGGCAGCGCCGTCGATCACTTGCGGAAAGCGCAGGAAGATAAACTCGTGAAACTGGCTGAAATGCGGCGTGGGGACGTAGTGCGGAAAATAGGTTTTGCAGAAATAGCCGTAGTCGTGCCAGGCGCGTTCCCGTCGTTCCTTGCTCGCCGCCGGATCGGTGGCAAACGCCTCGCACTCCAGCTCGATCTGCTGGCGGATTTGCTCGCCGAGAACGGCCAGCTCTTTTTCGAACTCGCGCCAGTTGCGGACTTCCTGGATGTCGATGGGGTCAGACATCTTCAGATTTCAAGCATCTGCGCCTGAGCAAAACTGACACGAAAGCCAGCCGCGTTTCGATGGCCACCGCCACCGTATTGTTTGGCGATTTCGGATACGTCTAAGCCGTCATCGGTTGACCTAAGACCAAAGACCCGGCCTTGCGGTGTATCCCAATAACATGCTGCGAAAGGTTGACCCTTTGCCAGATGCGTCGCAGCATCACTGACCATGGTGTAAGGCAAATTGGCAACCGGAACAATATGTCCGGCTATGCACATGCTTCGCGTGGTTACACCCAGCAGCTCATTT
>NZ_JBYMAP010000050.1:0-22127 GCF_057766305.1 Methylomonas sp. BG-2
CCCACGGCGCTCACTGTTGCATCGATTTCCGAATCTTTCGCGGCCGAACTGGCTGGAATTCTCCACAATCAGCGCTTTAGAATTTATACCAGCACCGACATCGTCGGTGTGCAAGTTGGCGGCGCGTGTAAAAACGTGCTGGCCATAGCGGCCGGTATTGCCGATGGCTTGGGTTTTGGAGCGAATACGCGTTCCGCGTTGATTACCCGCGGCCTGAGCGAAATTATTCGGCTCGGCGTTCGCTTGGGCGGTCAGCCGGATACCTTCATGGGGCTGGCTGGTCTGGGCGATTTAATCCTAACGTGCACCGACGACCAGTCGCGCAATCGCCGCTTCGGATTGGCCTTGGGTCAGGGTAAGAGCCAGGCTCAAGCGCTGGCCGACATTAATCAGGCCGTGGAAGGCATCTCGGCCGCGCGCCTGACTCAGGCTCTCGCGCAAAAACATCAAGTCGAAATGCCCATCACCGAGCAAGTTTACAACGTATTGTTCAATCAGTTCGCTCCGCTGCAAGCCGTCCAAAATCTGCTGGGTCGCAATCCGAAGTCGGAATATTGACCTTTCACGCCGACCTTTCCGGCGTCCAATACGCAATTCACTTTAAAAAACAGTGGGATTACGCCCCGTGGATTGTGCATCACTTAACAAATCTCCGTTAAGGTTCTGATACAAATCGAATTTCGTTCATTTTCGCGGGGTCCGGGGCTTTTCCCGGTCAACTCGGCGTAAGTCATTGTACAAAAAGAAAGATTTTAATCTAAATGCCTCTTGACTAACCCCTGACTGAAAACTATAGTGGTACAAAAGTGCTATAAAGTGGTTAAAAAGGGAAATTTTTGGAAATCTGAGGCGTATCTTGTTTCGAGGCATTAGTTCAATCAGTTTGGATGCGAAAGGGCGCGTTGCGATTCCTACCCGATACCGGGAGGAGTTACAAGAGTGTTGCGATCGCCAAATGGTTGTGACGGTCGCCGTCGACGACAAGTGCATAGGCGAGCCAGGCTGTCTGTGGCTATATCCTCTCCCCGAATGGGAGAAACTCGAACAAACCATCAGCAAGTTGCCGACGCTCAACAAGATGGCCGGCAAATTGCGCCGTTTTGTGATCGGCAATGCCTCAGAGTGCGAAATGGATACTCAGGGCCGCTTGCTATTACCTGAAAAGCTCAGGGAGTTTGCCGGCATGGAGAAACATATTGTTTTGGTCGGTCAACTGAACAAATTCGAAATTTGGAACGATGAAGCCTGGAAGGCCAAGGAACAGGAATGGATGGACGGCAACGACACCGAGGGCCTTGAAGAACTCGGCTCCTTGTCGTTCTGACCGGGATGTCCGGCCACCAGACCGTTTTATACGAAGAAGCCCTGCGGGAACTCCGGATAAAACCCAACGGCATTTACCTGGATTGCACCTTCGGCAGGGGCGGGCATAGTCGCGGTATCTTGACCCGGCTCGGCTCAGCCGGTCGGCTGTTGGCCATGGACCGCGATCACGACGCGATTGTTAGCGCGGCCGCCGACGAACTGAAGATGGATCCCCGTTTCAGCCTGCATCACGCTTGTTTCTCGGAACTGGCGGCCGTGGCGGAGCGCTCGGGCTGTCACGGCAAGTTGGACGGCATCTTGATGGATTTGGGCGTTTCTTCGCCGCAACTGGATAACGCCGATCGCGGCTTCAGTTTTCTCCGCGACGGTCCGCTGGACATGCGCATGGACTCGCAAAGCGGCCCGACGGCGGCGGAATACCTCGCTCAAACCGAAGAAGCGGAACTGGCGAGAATTTTTTACGAATACGGCGAAGAACGCTACTCGCGCAGAATAGCCAAGGCCATTGTCGCCCAGCGGCAATCGCAGCCGCTGAGAACGACGGCGCAATTGGCCCGGCTGATCGAAGACAACCTGCCGTTCCGAGATAAACACAAACACCCGGCCACACGCTGTTTCCAGGCCATCAGGATAGAAATCAATCAGGAATTGGAACAGTTGCGCGCCGCCCTGCGGCTGGCGCTGGAGGCGTTGGCGCCGGAGGGGCGATTAGTCGTGATTTCGTTTCATTCGCTGGAAGATCGCATCGTGAAGAACTTTATCCGCGACGAAGCAGGCGCCAAACACGATCCGGGCAAATTACCGATTCGGGAACGCGATATCGAACAGGGCCGGCTGCGCAAAATCGGCAAGGCGATCCGCGCCCAGAGCGACGAGTTGCAAGCCAATGTTCGCGCGCGTAGCGCAATTCTACGGGTGGCGGAAAAACGCTGATGGCTATTGCCCGAAATATTTTACTGACAGCGTTGGTGGCGATATTGCTGGTATCCGCTATCGCGGTGATCTATAGCAAATACGAGTCGCGACTGCTGTTCATGGAAATCCAAAAAAAGGAAAAGGAGCTTGACGATTACGAAGTGGAATGGGGACGCTTGCAACTGGAATTGACCACGTTGACCGAGGAAAACCGGGTGGAGATCGCGGCCAGGCAACGGCTGATGTTGACGTTGCCCGCGCAAGACAAAATCATCTACATAAAACCGTAAATGCGTATTACCACGGGAGCGGTCGGGTTGCCGCAAAGTTCAGATTTTGTGATTCGACGCCGGATGTTGTTGTCGGTGATGCTGGTGGCAATGTCGGCTCTGATCGGGCGCGCCGTGTATTTGCAGGTGCTGGATAAGGAATTCCTGCAAGACAAGGGCGACATGCAGCACATCGACATCGTGCCGGTGCCGGCCTACCGCGGCCAGATTCAGGACAGGAACGGCGAACCGCTGGCCATCAGCACGCCGGTGCAATCGATTTGGGTCAATCCGCGCCAGTTGAAAGACGCCGAACAAGACAAATTAACGCCGATGGCGAAAATCCTCGGTTATCCGGAAAAGGAATTGCGGGCGCAATTGAAAAAAGAGAAAGACGCCAACAAGCGTTTTCTATATCTGCGTCGCCAGATCAATCCGGATGTGGCCGAGAAAGTCAAGGAGCTCGACATTACCGGCGTGTATTTCGAGCGCGAATTCAAGCGCTATTACCCGGCCGGCGCGGTTTCCGGGCATTTGTTGGGCTTTACCAACATCGACGATGTCGGCCAGGAAGGCATGGAACACGGCTATGAACATATCTTGCGCGGCCAACCCGGCAAAAAGCGGGTGATTAAGGACGGCAAGGGCCAGATTATCAAGGATGTCGAAAATATCGAGGAAGCGGTACCCGGCCGGGATTTGGTTCTGACCATAGACGAACGCATCCAGTATCTGGCGTATCGCGAGTTGCAGAACGCCATGCTTCAGAACAAGGCGCATTCGGCCTCGCTGGTGGTGTTGGACGCCAAAAACGGCGACGTGCTGGCTACGGTCAGCCAACCGGCGTTCAACCCAAACAACCGCAAGGAATTGAGCAGCAACCGTTATCGCAACCGGGCGATGGTCGATAGCTTCGAACCCGGCTCGACGGTCAAGCCCTTTGTTGTCGCGGCGGCGTTGGACGGCGGCTATATCAGCCCGAATCTGATGATAGAAACCCACGGTGTGTACCACCTGGGCCGGAATGTCGTTAAGGATGTGCATAACTACGGCACGATGGACTTGACCCACGTATTGCAAAAATCCAGCAATATCGCGGTTACTCAAATTGCGATGTCGATGCCGCCGGAATATTTTTGGGGCATCTACAGCAAGCTCGGCTTCGGTACCTCGGCCGGTGTCGGTTTTCCGGGCGAAGCCAGCGGTACGTTGCTCGATTACCAGAATTGGCACGAATTCGACCAGGCGACTCTGTCGTTCGGTTACGGGGTTTCGACTTCGGTGTTGCAATTGGCCAGGGCGTATACCGCGTTGGCCGACGACGGCATCCTGCATTCGGTGACCTTGTTGAAGCGCGATGAGGACCCGGACGCCCAGCGCGTATTCAAACCGGAAACCGCCCGCCGGGTCCGGGATATGCTGGAACACGTGATCAGCAAGGAAGGCACCGCCTACCAAGCTCGCGTCGAAGGCTATCGAGTCGCCGGCAAGACCGGTACTGTAAAAAAAGCGATGGCCGGCGGCTATACCGAAGACAAATACCTGTCGGTGTTTGTCGGCATGGCCCCGGCCAGCAACCCGCGCTTCATCATCGCGATCGTCGTCGACGAGCCGACCAGCGGCCAGTATTACGGCGGTCTGGTCGCCGCGCCGGCATTTTCACGGGTGATGGCTGGCGCGTTGCGGGTTTACGGGGTCGAGCCGGACGGCGTCGATACCATGCATTTATTGCTGAGCAAACGATGAAATTGACCGAGCTGCTTTCAGGCCAAGCCACCACGACCGACGATCTCGACATCGCCGGCCTGGCCTTGGACAGCCGGCAGGTGCGCCCCGGCGAGGCCTTCATCGCGCTAAACGGCTCGAATCAACACGGACTGACTCATGCCGGCCAAGCGCTGGCCAACGGCGCTATCGCCATCGTTTACGACCCGGCCGGCCGGCCGGAGCAAGCGGCCGTTCCGCCCGGCATTTGCGCCGTCGCGGTTGCGGGATTGGGCGAGCGCCTGGGCGACATTGCCGCCCGGTTTTACCGGCAGCCGTCCGACCGCTTGAGTGTGATCGGTGTTACCGGCACCAATGGCAAAACCACCTGCAGCCAGCTGATTGCCCAAGCGATCGAATCCTGCGGCGTGATCGGCACGCTGGGATGGGGCGAGGTGGGCCATTTGCAGCCGACCGCGAACACCACGCCGGACGCGTTGGCGGTGCAGCAAATGCTGGCCGAACTGCTGCGGCGAGACAAACGCGCGGTGGCAATGGAAGTCTCTTCCCACGGCTTGGAACAAGGCCGGGTGAACGGCGTGAAATTCGCCGGCGCGGTGTTTACCAATTTAAGCCGCGACCACTTGGATTACCACGGCACGATGGCCGATTACCTGCAAGCCAAGTTGAAATTGTTTCGATGGCCGACGCTGCAATTCGCGGTGGTCAACCTCGACGACGCCAGCAGTACCGAAGTCCTGGCGAGCATCGCGCCGGGCGCGGCGCGCTGGACTTACAGCCGAACCGGCAAAGTCCTGGCGGATACGCATGGCGTGGTGGCGGAAAACATCGAATACCATGCCGACGGCATTGCATTCGACGCGCTGTACCGGCAGCAACGCCTGCGCGCCGTCACCGGCATCGCCGGCGATTTTAATTTGGAGAACCTGCTGGCGGTGTTGTGCGTATTGCTGGCGACCGGCCACGACTTCGCGAGCGCGGTCGCCAAACTGGCCGACTTGCGCGCGATAGCCGGCCGCATGGAACGCTTCGGCGGCCAGGACAAGCCGACGGTGTTCGTCGATTACGCGCACAGCCCGGACGCGCTGGAAAAAGTCTTGCGCGCGGTCAAGGGCGCTCGCCGCTTGAAAGTCGTGTTCGGCTGCGGCGGCGATCGCGACAAGGGCAAACGGCCGCAAATGGGCCGCATTGCCGAAACCTGGGCGGATCAGGTCATCGTCACCGACGACAACCCGCGCCACGAAGCTTCGGCCGAGATTATCAACGACATTTTAACCGGCTGCGAAAGCCAAAAAGTTACCGTGATCAACGACAGGGCCACCGCCATCGTCACCGCCATTCAACAAGCCCAAGCCGGCGACTGCGTGGTCGTGGCGGGTAAGGGGCACGAAGATTACCAGGACATCGCCGGCGTCAAATGGCCGTTCAGCGATCAAGCCGTGGTCCGCCAAGCGCTGGCCGAGTGGAGGGCGCCGTGAACCTGCGTCTGATCGACATCGCGGCGGCCGTGGCCGGCGGCTTGAGCGGACCGGACCGGACGATAACCGGCGTCGGCATCGATACCCGCACCTTGCTGCCCGGCGACCTGTATATCGCGATCAAGGGCCGCCAGTTCGACGGCCACGATTTCACCGCCAACGCGGAAGCGGCCGGCGCGGCGGCGTTACTGGTCGAGCGCCCGGTCGAATCGAGCTTGCCGCAAATCGTCGTCACCGATAGCCATTTGGCGCTGGCCGAGTTGGCCGGCTATTGGCGGCGGCAATTGCCGGTGCGGGTGGCCGGCGTCACCGGCAGCAACGGTAAAACCACGGTTAAGGAAATGATCGCGGCCATCTTCGCCACCCAAGGCGAAACGCTGGCCACCCAGGGCAACCTGAACAACGACATCGGCGTGCCGCTGACCTTGTTGAAGCTACGGTCATCCCATCGTTACGCCATCATCGAAATGGGCGCCAACCATCCCGGCGAAATCGCTTACACCAGCCGGCGCGTCCAGGCCGACGTCAGCGTCATCACCAACGTCGGTCCGGCCCATATTGAAGGCTTCGGCGATACCGACGGCGTGGCCAGAACCAAGGGCGAAATCGTCGAGAATCTGAGCGCGGCGGGCGTGGCGGTATTGAATCGCGACGACACTTATTACGACTACTGGCTGAGCTTGGCCGGCCAGCGCAAGACCGTGTCGTTCGGCTTGAGCGGCGAGGCCGATATTCGCGCCGAACGCATCGAGACCGCGTTGAGTCCGGACGGCTTCGATACCCGCTTCGATTTGCTCGCCGGGGCCGAGCGCGTGACCATCCATCTGCGGCTGGCCGGCGCCCATAACGTCAAAAACGCGCTGGCCGCCGCCGCCGTGGCCTTGCAATTCGGCATTCCGCTCGCCGACATCCGGCGCGGCCTGGAACAACTGCGGCCGGTGACCGGGCGCATGCAGGTCTTGCCAGGCAAGCGGGGCAATATCGTCATCGACGACACTTACAACGCCAATCCAGCCTCGTTGAAAGCGGCGCTGGACGCGGTGCCGGACCGGCAACGGCCGCTATGGCTGGCGCTGGGCGCTTTCGGCGAATTGGGGCCGGAAAGCCCGCAACGCCACCACGAAATGGGCGAATTGATCAAAAGCGCCGGCGTGGCGCGTCTGTTCGCGACCGGCGAACTGGCCCGCCACACCGTCGCCGCGTTCGGCGCCGGCGGCGACTATTTCGAGACACAAGAACAATTAATCGACGCGCTGACGACCGCGCTGGCCGGACCCGAAACCGTATTGGTGAAAGGATCGCGCGCCCAGAAGATGGAAAACGTCGCGGCGGCGCTCGTCCACCAATTTAGAGCAGCCTAATGTTACTTTTACTCGCAGACTACCTCAGCAGCTTGGACAGCGGATTCCGGGTACTCCACTACCTGACCTTCCGCGCCATTTTGGGCGTCCTGACCGCGCTAGCCATGTCGTTTTTGATCGGCCCGGCGATGATCGAAAAATTGACGCGCCGCAAAATCGGCCAAAGCGTGCGCGACGACGGCCCGCAAAGCCATTTGTCCAAATCCGGCACGCCGACGATGGGCGGCACGATGATCTTGTTCTCGGTGGCGATCAGCACCTTGCTGTGCGCCGACCTCAACAACCGTTACGTCTGGGTGGTGTTGCTGGTGACCTTGGCACACGGCGTGATCGGTTTCATCGACGACTACAAAAAAGTGTTGCTCGGCAACAGCGACGGCCTGTCGGCCCGCGCCAAGTATTTCTGGCAATCGGTGGTGGCGCTGGCGGCCGGCGTTTATTTGTACAACACCGCGCAAGTTCCCGCCGAAACCCAATTCATCGTGCCGTTTTTCAAGCACGTCACGCTGGACATGGGCTGGAGTTACGTGGTTTTAACTTATTTCGTCATCGTCGGTTCCAGCAACGCCGTCAATCTAACCGACGGTCTGGACGGTCTGGCGATCATGCCGACGGTGATGATCGCCGCCGCGTTGGCGATCTTCGCCTATTTATCCGGCCACGCCAATTTCGCCCAATACCTGCAAATCCCCCACATTCCCCGCTCCGGCGAATTGGTGGTGTTTTGCGCGGCGCTGATCGGCTCGGGCCTGGGGTTTTTGTGGTTTAACGCCTATCCGGCCATGGTCTTCATGGGCGACGTCGGCGCGCTGGCCTTGGGCGCCGCGCTGGGCATCGTCGCGGTCTTGGTGCGCCAGGAAATCGTGCTGGTCATCATGGGCGGCATCTTCGTTGTCGAAACCGTGTCGGTGATCATTCAAGTCGCCTCCTATAAAACCCGCAAGAAACGGGTGTTTCTGATGGCGCCGATTCATCACCATTACGAACTGAAAGGCTGGCCGGAACCGCGCATCATCGTCCGCTTCTGGATCGTCTCGGTGATTCTGGTGCTGATCGGTCTGGCCACCTTGAAACTGAGATAAGCATGGATATCGACGCATTACTGGCCAAACTGGAACACCACTTCGCGCTGACCGCGGCGGACAGCAAGCTGCTGATCGTCGGCCTGGGCGCGACCGGCCTGTCGGTTGCCCAATTCCTGCAAAAAACCCCGCTGAAATTCGCGGTGTTGGACAGCCGGAAAAATCCGCCGTTGATCGATGTCCTGCGCGAACAAATGCCGGACGTGCCGGTATTCACCGGCGGTTTCGACCAGTCGGCGCTGGCCGTGGCGACCCATCTGGTCATCAGCCCCGGCGTGTCGCTGGCCGAGACCGCGATTCGGCAAGCCGTGCAAGCCGGCGTCAATGTGATCAGCGACATCGACTTGTTTGCTTGCGCCACCGACAAACCGGTCGTGGCAATCACCGGCTCGAACGGTAAAAGCACCGTCACCACGATGCTGGGCGACATGGGCAACGCCGCCGGCGTGAAAACCGCGATCGGCGGCAATTTGGGCACGCCGGCGCTGGATTTGTTGCAGCAAGACGCCGATCTGTACGTACTGGAATTGTCCAGTTTCCAATTGGAACGGACCACCGCGCTGAACGCCACGGCCGCGACGGTATTGAACGTAACGCCGGATCATCTGGATCGCCACGCCAGCATGGCCGATTACGCCGCCGAGAAACAGCGAATTTTTCGCGGCGACGGCGCGATGGTACTCAATCTTGACGATCCGCTGGTAATGGCGATGCGCGAAACCGACCGCCGCTGCCTGACCTTCTCGATTCGCGAAACCGCCGATTTCTATCTGCGCCGCGGCGAAACCGATTTTCTGATGCAGGGCGAGCAAACCCTGATGGCGGCCAACCGCTTGCGGCTGGAAGGCAGCCATAATCTCGCCAACGCGTTGGCGGCGCTGGCGCTGGGCCAAGCGGTCGGCTTGAGCATGACCGCGATGTGCGATGCGTTGCGCAAATTCAAGGGCCTGCCGCACCGAATGCAGAAAGTCGCCGAAAAAGCCGGCGCGCACTGGGTCAACGACTCCAAGGCCACCAATGTCGGCGCCTGCATCGCCGCGTTGCAAGGCTACGAACGCAAAGTGATTCTGATCGCCGGCGGCGACGCCAAGGGCGCCGACATGAGCGAGCTGGTACCGGCCGTCGCCGAAAAAGCCAAGGCCGTCGTCGTGATGGGCAAGGATGCCGAGCTGATCGCCGCGGCGTTGCGAGACTGCGTGCCGGTCCATTTCGCCGGCAATATGAAGGAGGCGGTCCGTACCGCCGCCGGTTTGGTCGGCGAAGGCGACACGGTCTTGCTGTCGCCGGCCTGCGCCAGCCTGGATCAATACCGTAGCTACGTGGATCGCGGCAACAAGTTCGCCGAAGCGGTGATGGAACTGCCGTCATGCTGAAACCGACCCCAAAACCCCGCGCGCAAAATCGGCTCCATGTCGATCCGGTGTTGATGCTGGCTTGCTTCAGCCTGCTCGGCGTGGGTTTCATCATGGTCGTGTCCGCCTCCCTGCATTTGGGCGTCAAGATGGCGGAAGACATATCGCATTTTCCGTTCAAGCAATTGGTGCACATCGCGCTGGGCCTGGGTTTCGCCGCCGTCGTATTGAACGTGCCGATGAAAAGTTGGGAAAAGATGGGCCAGCCGCTGTTCATCGCCGGACTGGTGCTACTGCTGGTGGTGTTGGTGCCGGGGGTCGGCGTCCGCGTCAACGGCAGTATTCGCTGGTTGTCGATACTCGGCCTGCGCATCCAGGTTTCCGAAGTGGTCAAATTCATCTCGGTCATTTACATGGCCGGCTATATCACGCGGCACGGCGATCATGTCCGACGTTCGATCTTCGGCCTGCTTCGGCCGTTGATGTTGTTTTCGGTCGCCTGCATGCTGCTGCTGCTGGAGCCGGATTTCGGTTCGGCGGTGGTGATCCTGATCATCGCGATGGGCATGATGTTTCTGGGCGGCGCGCGCTTGTCGCCTTTCGTCGTACTGGTGGCCTCGGTTTCGATGGCCGCCGCGATGCTGGCCTATACCTCGCCGTATCGTTGGAAGCGAGTCATCAGTTTCCTCGATCCTTGGGAACACGCCAGAGACAGCGGTTACCAGTTGACCCAGGCGCTGATTTCGTTCGGTCGCGGCGAGTTTGCCGGGGTTGGCCTGGGGAACGGCCTGCAAAAGTTGTTTTATCTGCCGGAAGCCCACACCGACTTCTTGTTTTCGGTATTGGGCGAGGAACTCGGCTTGTTGGGCGTCATTCTGGTGGTCGGCTTGTTCACGGCGTTGTTGATCCGCGCGTTCGCGATCGGCGAACAAGCCCAGCTCGCCGGCCTACAGTTCTCCGGTCTGGTGGCTTACGGTCTGGGCATCTGGTTCGGCTTCCAAGCCTTCGTCAACATGGGTGTCAACATGGGCATCCTGCCGACCAAGGGCTTGACCCTGCCGCTGATGAGTTACGGCGGCGGCAGCATGATCGTGATGTGCGGGGCGGTGGCGGTGTTGTTTCGGATTCATTACGAAGTGACCGAGCACAATAAGAATAACGTCAAGGGGCGGCCGGCATGAGCGGGCGTATTTTAATCATGGCCGGCGGCACCGGCGGCCACGTGTTCCCGGCACTGGCCGTCGCCGAGGAGTTGCGCGAGCGCGGCTGGCGGGTCAGTTGGCTGGGCACCGAAAAAGGCCTGGAAGCGAAGGTGGTGCCGGCCCACGGTTTCGAAATCGACTGGCTGGCGGTGGCCGGCCTGCGCGGCAAGGGCTTGCTCGCTAAACTGGCGGGCGTGTTGCGTTTGCTGCAAGCCTGCTGGCAGGCGCGCGCCATCTTGCGCCGGCGCCATCCCGATCTGGTCCTGGGCATGGGCGGGTTTGTCGCCGGGCCGGGCGGTTTAATGGCGAAATGGCTGGGCATCCCGCTGGTGATTCACGAACAAAACCGCGTGCCCGGCACGACCAACCGCTGGTTGGTCCGACTAGCGGCGCGCAGGGTGCTGGAAGCGTTTCCCAACAGTTTCGACAGCAAGGCCGGCGCGATTTGTACCGGCAATCCGTTGAGGCAAGCCTTCGCCGAAATCGGCGGAAAAACCGAATGGACCCCGAACGCCGGTCGAAATGTCCGGATTCTGGTATTGGGCGGCAGCCAAGGCGCTAAAGTCTTGAACGAAACGTTGCCGGACGCGCTGGCCGGCCTGGAACAACTGGACGTCAGACACCAAACCGGCGGCGCCATGCAAGCCGAGGTCGCGGCGCGTTACCGGGCGTTGGCAATGAACGCCGAAGCGCTGGCCTTTATCGACGATATGGCCGGCGCCTACCGATGGGCGGATCTGATCATCTGCCGGGCCGGCGCGATGACGGTCAGCGAAGTCGCTGCCTGCGGGCTGCCGGCGATATTCGTGCCGTTGCCGCATGCGATCGACGACCACCAGAACGCCAACGCCCGTTATTTAACCGAGGCCGGCGCCGCACTGCTGCTGCCGCAATCCGAATTGAACGCGCAAAATCTGCGCAAGGCTATCCAACAAGCGATGACCGAATTACCCCAAATGAGCCGCGCCGCCAAGGCCTTGGCCCGCCCCGACGCCACCCGAACCGTCGCCGATCTGTGCGCCGAGTTGCTCAGCCCGGAGGCCAAGTCATGAACCGTCCCAACATTCCCGCCGCCAACCAAGCGCTCGGCGACATCGACAAAATCCATTTCGTCGGTATCGGCGGCACCGGCATGAGCGGGATCGCCGAAGTGCTGAGCAATCTGGGTTACAGCGTGTCCGGTTCGGACATCAAGGCCTCGCAGGTCACCGACCGCCTGGCAAGCCTGGGTATCAAGATTTACATAGGCCACCATGCCGAAAATACCGCCGACGTCGATGTCGTCGTGACCTCGACCGCGGTCGACCGGGCCAATCCGGAAGTCGTGACGGCCTACGAAAACCGGATTCCGGTCATTCCGCGCGCGGAAATGCTGGCCGAACTGATGCGTTTCCGTTTCGGCATCGCCGTCGCCGGCACCCACGGCAAAACCACCACCACCAGTTTAACGACGATGATGCTGGCCGAGGGCGGCCTGGACCCGACGTTCGTGATCGGCGGCCGTCTGAACAGCGCCGGCGCCAACGCCAAACTGGGCCTGGGCAAATACCTGGTGGCCGAAGCCGACGAAAGCGATGCGTCGTTTTTGTTTTTGCAGCCGATGATGGCGATCGTCACCAACATCGATCAGGACCACATGGAAACCTACGGCGGCAGTTACGGCAAGCTGAAGGAAACCTTTCTGAAATTTTTGCACCAGTTGCCGTTCTACGGCCTGGCGGTGATGTGCATCGACGACCCTGGCGTCTGCGACGTGTTGCCGAATGTGTCCAAACCGGTCAAAACCTACGGCGTCAGCAGTTACGCCGATGTCCGCGCGGTCGACATCAAACAGGACGGTCTGCGCACCCATTTCACGGTGTTGCGCTGGGGCAGCTTGCCGCCGCTAAAAGTGACGCTGAACCTGCCCGGCTGGCACAACATGCTGAATGCGCTGGCCGCCACCACGATCGCCACCGCGCTGGGCGTGGACGATGCCGCCATTGTTAAAAGCTTGGCCGAATTCAAGGGCGTCGGCCGGCGTTTTCAAATCAACGGCGACGTTGATTTCGCCGGCGGCAAACTGACTCTGGTGGATGACTACGGCCATCACCCGCGCGAGCTGGCCGCCACCTTGGAAGCCTTGCGCCAGGCCTGGCCGAGCCGCCGCAAGGTCGTGGTGTTCCAGCCCCACCGTTACACCCGCACCCGCGATTTGTTCGAGGATTTCGTCGAAGTCTTGTCCGGGGTTGACGTATTGATCTTGCTGGACGTTTACTCGGCCGGCGAGCCGCCGATTACCGGCGCCGACGGCAAAGCCTTGAGCCGCTCGATCCGAACCCGCGGGCAGGTGGACCCGGTGTTCGTGCAAAACCGCGAGGATTTGCCGACGATATTGGCCGGCATCGTCGCCAAGGACGATGTGATTTTGACGATGGGCGCCGGCAATGTCGGCCAGATCGCCGCCGATTTGCCGCAAAAACTGACCGAAGCGCTGGCTTCCCAGAGGCTGACGGCATGATGGCGACCACGACCTGGAAAGGTGCCTTGCTGACCGACGAACCGCTGGCCAAGTACACCAGTTGGCGGGTCGGCGGTCCGGCCCAACGCTTGTACGTTCCGGAAAACAAAGCCGACCTGATCGCGTTCATCGCCGAACTGCCGGCCGACGAACCCTTGTATTGGTTGGGTTTGGGCAGCAACCTATTGGTGCGCGACGGCGGCGTCAAAGGCACGGTGGTCCATACCCGCAATCGGCTGAAAGACCTGTATTTGCTGGATTCCGAACGCGTCTACGCCGAAGCCGGCGTGCCTTGCGCCCATGTCGCCCGATTTTGCAGCGATCTGGGGCTGATCGGCGCTGAATTCCTGGCCGGGATTCCCGGTACGATGGGCGGCGCCTTGCGGATGAACGCCGGCGCCTTCGGCGGCGAAACCTGGCGCATCGTCGATAAAGTGGAAACGATCAACCGCGCCGGCACCGTCGCGCTGCGCAATCACGACGACTTCGAAGTGGCTTACCGTTCGGTGCAAGGCCTGAGGGATGAATGGTTTTTGTCGGCCCAATTGCTGCTGCGCAAGGGCGATAGCGAAGCTAGCCAGCAACATATCAAGAGCTTGCTGGAGAAACGCAACGCCAGCCAGCCGACCAACAAACCGACCTGCGGCTCGGTGTTCAAGAATCCGCCCGGCGATTACGCGGCGCGGCTGATTGAAGCCTGCGGCCTGAAAGGTTTTGCGGTGGGCGGCGCGGTGGTCTCCGAAAAACACGCCAATTTTATCGAAAACAGCGGCAACGCCAGTTCGGCGGACATCGAAACCCTGATCGAACTGATTCAGGACCGGGTGCGCGCCCAGTTCGGCATCGCGCTGGAAACCGAAGTTTGCCGGATAGGTGAGAAACGATGAAACCCTTGCAAGTCAAAAATCCGGCCGAATTCGGCAAGGTCGCGGTGCTGCTGGGCGGTACGGCCGCCGAACGGGAGGTGTCGCTGAACAGCGGTAACGCGGTTTACCAGGCTTTGAAAGCCGCCGGTGTCGACGCCGTCGCCATCGATGTCACCGCCAGCCCGATAGCCGCGCTGGCCGGCCAACGTTTCGACCGCGTTTTTAACGTCATCCATGGGCGGGGCGGCGAAGACGGCGTGCTGCAAGCGGTTCTGGAAACGCTGGGATTGCCGTACACCGGTTCCGGCGTGCTGGCCTCGGCGTTGGCGATGGACAAACTGCGCACCAAACTGTGCTGGCAAGGTGCCGGCCTGCCGACGCCGCGCTGGTTTTTACTGAGCGGCGAGCAGGATCTCGATACCTGCATCAATGCGCTGGGATTTCCGGTCATCGTTAAACCGGCCCAGGAAGGCTCCAGCATCGGCATGAGCAAGGCCCACAACCGCGAAGAATTGGCCGCCGCACTGAAACTGGCCAGCCAATACCGCTGCGATGTCTACGCCGAACAATGGATACAGGGCCGGGAATACACGATAGGCATGCTCGACGGCGAGGCGCTGCCGGCGATCCGGCTGGAAACGCCGCACACGTTTTACGACTTCGATGCCAAATACCGGGCCAACACCACTCAATACCATTGCCCGTGCGGCCTGGACGCGGAGCGGGAAAAAGAGTTGCAAACCCTGGCGTTGAAGGCCTGCCAAACCGTCGGCGTCACGGGGTGGGGCCGGATCGATGCCTTCATCGACGACAGCGGCCGCCCGCAATTGATCGAGGTCAATACCGTGCCGGGCATGACCGATCACAGTCTGGTGCCGATGGCGGCCAAGGCGGTGGGCATCGATTTTCAGGAACTGGTTTGGCGAATTTTGGAAACCAGCAGGGTGGCGAGCGGTGATCAGGCTTAGAACCTTGTTGGTCGCGGCCTTGCTGTGCGGCGGCGGTTGGTGGGGCTGGCAAAAGGTCAGTACCGGCATGCTGCACAACCAGCCGATTCGCTACGTCAAGATCGAGGGCGCGTTTCAATACACCGACAAGGAGCGCCTGAAGCAGGTGTTGGCACCGCAAATGAAGCTGGGTTACTACCATGCCGACATGCAGGCGGTGCATCAGGCCATCAAGGATTTGCCGCTGGTGGACAAGGTGGACGTCAAGCGGGTGTGGCCGGACGCGGTGCATATCAAAATCACCGAGCACAAGCCGGTGGTGCGCTGGGGAACCAACCTGTTGCTGAACAAACAAGGCGACGTGTTGGCCCCGGACAGTATCGAACCGTTCCGACATCTGCCTTTGATTACCGGCCCGGCCGGCCAGGAGAAGAAACTGCTGGAAATCATGAAGGGCGTTTATATCGTCTTGAAGGATAAATCGCTGCAGTTGGCGGAGTTCCACGTTAACGAGCGGCGCGCCTGGCGTTTAAAGCTGGCCAGCGGCTTGGAAATGCAGTTGGGCCGTAAGGCGCCGCTGGAAAATATGCAACGCTTTTTAAAAACGATGGATTTGTTGGGCGCCGAGCAAGTGGCCATGATGGCCAGCGTCGATACCCGCTATCCGAACGGATATGCGGTGACCTGGAAACCCGAAGTGGCTGCCATCGATTGGAAAGCCATTGTGGAAAAGAATAAGAACCTGATTTAAACGCTTACAGAGCAAACGAAAATGGCCAAAAAGACAGATCGAAATATTTTAGTGGGGCTGGACATCGGCACGTCCAAGGTCGCGGCCATCGTCGGCGAATACCGGGGCGGCGATGAAATAGAAATTATCGGCATCGGCACGGCACCGTCCAAGGGTTTGAAGAAAGGCATCGTGGTCAATCTGGAATCGACCGTGCATTCGATCCAGCGCGCGGTCGAGGAAGCCGAGTTGATGGCCGGCTGCCAAATCAAATCGGTGTTTGCCGGGATCGCCGGCAGCCATATCAAAAGTCTGAATTCGCACGGCATCGTCGCGATCAAGGAAAAGGAAGTCACCCAGCACGACATCGATCGGGTGATCGATTCGGCGCGGGCGGTGGCGATTCCGGCCGATCAGAAAATCCTGCACATCCTGCCGCAGGAGTTTGTGATCGACCAGCAGGAAGGCATCAAGGAGCCGATCGGCATGTCTGGCATCCGCCTGGAAGCCAAGGTTCACATGGTGACCAGCAGCGTCAGCGCCGAACAAAACATCGTCAAATGCATCCGCAAATGCGGTTTGGACGTGGACGATATCGTGCTGGAACAACTGGCCTCGTGCTCGGCGGTGTTGACCGACGACGAAAAGGATCTGGGGGTTTGTCTGATCGACATCGGCGGCGGCACCACCGACCTGGCGATTTTTTCGGAAGGCGCGATCAAGCATACCGCGGTGATTCCGATCGCCGGCGACCAAGTCACCAACGACATTGCGGTGGCGCTGCGCACGCCGACCAAGAATGCCGAGGACATCAAGCGCCAGTTCGCCTGCGCGCTGACCCAGCTGGCCGATCCGCAGCAGACGATAGACGTGCCCAGCATCGGCGACCGCGAGCCGCGCAAGATCTCCGCGCAGAATCTGGCCGAGATTGTCGAACCGCGTTACGAAGAATTAATGCTGTTGGTGCAGGCCGAGCTGCGCCGTAGCGGTTACGAAGATTTGATCGCCGCCGGCATGGTCATCACCGGCGGCAGTTCGCAAGTGAAGGGTTTGACGGAGTTGGCGGAGGAGATATTCCACATGCCGGTCCGCATGGGTGTTCCGCTGCACGTGTCGGGATTGACCGATGTGGCGGAAAACCCGATTTATTCGACCGCGGTAGGCTTGCTGCTATACGGCAAGGACCATCATGGCCGGGCGTTGGGGTTGAACGAAGAAGGTCTGGATTTGTTTTCGAAAATCAAAAGCTGGTTTCAAGGTAATTTTTAATTGTTTGTCTGGAGGGCGTAAAAATGAAATATGAATTATTGGACAGTAGCGGCACGGCGGTTATCAAGGTCATCGGCGTCGGCGGCGGCGGCGGCAATGCCGTCAATCACATGGTGGAAACCGGTATCGACGGCGTGCAATTCATTTGCGCGAATACCGATGCCCAAGCCTTGAGACAAATGAGCGTGGACACCATCGTGCAACTGGGCGTGGAACTGACCAAGGGTCTGGGCGCCGGCACCCGGCCAGAAGTCGGCCGCGCCGCCGCCGAGGAAACCCGCGAACGGATCCGCGATGTTATGGAAGGCGCCGATATGGTGTTCCTGACCGCCGGCATGGGCGGCGGCACCGGCACCGGCGCGATTTCGGTGTTTGCCGAAGTCGCCAAGGAACTGGGCGTGTTGACCGTGGCGGTCGTCTCCAAGCCCTTCGATTTCGAAGGTACCAAAAAGAAAGCGGTCGCCGAATCCGGTTTGCGCGACCTGGAAAAACTGGTCGATTCGTTGATCATCATTCCTAACCAAAAATTGCTGCCGACTCTGGGCAACAACCGCTCGCTGGTCGAATCGTTCCGGGTCGCCAACGACGTGTTGCTGGACGCGGTTCAGGGCATCACCGAGCTGATCACCCATCCGGGTCTGATGAACGTGGACTTCGCCGACGTCCGCACCGTGATGTCCAACATGGGTAGCGCGATCATGGGTACCGGCGTCGCCAGCGGCGAAAATCGCGCCCGTCTGGCCGCCGAAAAAGCCATTGCCTGCCCGCTGCTGGAAGACATCAACCTGCAAGGCGCACGCGGCATTCTGGTGAACGTTACCTCCAACGGCGATCTGGGCTTGAACGAGTTCGACGAAATCGGCAGCATCATGCATGCGTTCGCGTCCGACGATGCCGACATCAAAATCGGCATGGCGGTTAATCCGGCCATGGGTACCGAGGTCAAGGTCACCGTAGTTGCGACCGGCATGGGCGAGAAAGTCAAAGCGGCGGCGCCGATCAGTTTGGTCAAGAAAGTCGCGGCCGGCGAAGTCGATTACGGCCAATTGGAAAAACCGACCGTGATCCGCCAGCAGAAACAAGAATCGGCCCGCGAATCGCGTTTTGGCGCGCAACCGCGCAACGATGTCGATCTGGACTACTTGGACGTGCCGGCCTTCTTGAGACGCCAAGCCGACTAAGCACGACCGGTTTTGCCATGAGGCGACCCGACCGGGGCAAGGGGAGAGCTATCGCATAAACTGTGGTAGACTCCCCGCTTTGTTTTACCTTTTTATCGGCACTTCATGATTAAACAGCGTACCTTAAAAAACACCATCCGGGCCACCGGCGTGGGTTTGCATACCGGCGACAAGGTCTATCTGACTCTGCATCCTTCCGATCCGGACACCGGCATCCGCTTCCGCCGGGTCGATCTGGACCAACCGGTGACAATTTCCGCCCGTCCGGAGAATGTCGGCGAAACCAAATTGTCGACGACGCTGGTACGCGACGGCGTAAAAGTATCCACGGTCGAACATCTGCTGTCGGCACTGGCCGGCTTAGGTATAGACAATGCGATCATCGACGTCAGCGCCGCCGAAGTACCGATCATGGACGGTAGCGCCGGTCCCTTCGTGTTTTTGTTGCAATCCGCCGGCGTGGTCGAACAGGACGTGCCCAAGCAATACATTCGTATCAAGCGGGCGATTCGGGTCGAGGAAGGCGATAAATGGGCGGCCTTCGAACCCTTCGAAGGCTTCAAGGTCACGTTTACCATTGATTTCGAGCACCCGGCCTTTTCCGAACATTTGAAAACCGCGGTGATGGATTTTTCGTCGACCACCTTCGTCAAGGAAGTCAGCCGGGCTCGCACTTTCGGCTTCATGAAGGACATCGAATTCCTGCGCGAGAATAATCTGGCGCTGGGCGGCAGTCTGGACAACGCCATCGTCGTCGACGACGACAAAGTGTTGAACGAAGACGGTCTGCGCTACGCCGACGAATTCGTCAAACACAAAATCCTCGATGCCATCGGCGACCTGTATTTGCTGGGCCACAGCCTGATCGGCGAATATCAGGGCTTCAAATCCGGTCATGCCTTAAATAATAAATTGCTGTTGAGCCTGCTCAACGACCGGGATGCCTGGGAAATGGTCACCTTCGACAGCGTCGAGGAAGCGCCGATTTCGTTCATGCACTCCGCACAGCCGTCCGTTCGCGCGGCCGGCTAAACTCCGCCAAGCGGCGGCGGTCAGCGCTCGCGCAACCGCCGCCGCAACGTTGCTCCCAAGCGGTTTAACGCCGCCGCCAGCTCGTCCCCTTCTTCACCGTTTTCCGCGACAATCCGCTCCGCCGTTTCAGCCGTCGGCAAATTGGCTCGCCGCGCCCTCTCGACGGCCTCGGCTGGCAGTATCTTGAGTTGCACGTCGTTGGCCCGCTGCCGACCGTTATGCAGATCCAGCGCCAGTATCGCGCCCCGAAAAAACCGAATTTGCGAAGCCCAGGCCGCGCTGTCCACATACAGTAACAAGCGGCTGCCGGACAATACGGTATGGACAACATGCCCCGCCAAGGCTTCCGGTAACGCCGCCCTGACCTTCGCCAACATGGCCCGCTGATCGCCGATCCGGGCCAGGCAGGTCGCCAACGGCCCGATATCGTATTCTTGAATAGTCTTGAACGCGGCAATGGGTTTTTTCATGCGGGTGAGTGTCTCCAGGTATAGTCGGCGGAGATAGTAACCGGCTCGGCGCAATCCGCCAAACCGGCGGCCAGAATCGGGCTGTCCGAAGCCCGGCGTTATGGTACGCTGTCTACATGACGGCTGACCGCCGGGTTGCCGCCGTTCCGCAACTTCACGTTTAGGAGATTCGCTTGATGATGCCCGCAGTCCGTTTTTTGCTGGCCGGCTGCCTGTTGCTGGTCGTGGCCCAGTTCGCCATTGCCGCCGACCTGACCCGCGCCGAAGTCGAACAAATGCTCGCCAAGGCCGACGCGCAACACCCGGCCGATTTGCGCCGCAAGGATTTGAAAGGCGTTGATTTATCCCGTCTGGATTTTCGCCATGCCGACCTATGGGGCGCGGATTTGCGCCGCGCCGACTTCAATCACAGCAACCTGGCCGGCCTGACGCTGGATTTGACCGTGATGACCGGTATCAACCTGAACGGCGCCAACCTGAGCCATACCAGCATCTTCGGTGTCAGCCTGATGCACGCCGATTTGCGCGGCGCTGACCTTAGCGGAAGCCGGGTGGTCGCCATCATGGACGGCGCCAACTTGAGCGGTGCCAATATCAGTGGCGCCGATTGGGCCGCCGACATGAAAAATCAGTCCATGGGGCTGATGCGGGCCAGTTTAAAAGGCGCCAATCTGACCGGCGCCAATCTCAGCCAAGCCAAACTTGGCCGGGCTATGCTCAAACACGCCAAATTGATCCAAGCCAAGCTGCGCGGCGCCGATCTTTATTCGGCCGATATGGACGGCGCCGACCTCAGCGGCGCCGATCTGACCGATGCCAACTTTTCGGCGACCAAGCTGCACGACGCGATTTTTACCGGTGCGATCACCAGCGGCGCCCGCTTCGACGGCGCCCAGCATAAACCCGACTTCCAATAATCATCGAGATTCGACATGCAACTTCCCGCGCAACTGACCCGGCGTAAAAGCGTCGACGCCCTGACCGACGTTGAACACGGCTTGAAGCAGACCCTGACCGCCAAGGACTTGACCTTGCTCGGCATCGGCGCGGTGATCGGCGCCGGCATTTTCGTACTGACCGGCATAGCCGCCGCTAAATACGCCGGCCCGGCCATCGTCGTGTCCTTCATCCTGGCCGGCATCGCCTGCGGACTGGCGGCGATGTGCTACAGCGAACTGGCGGCGATGATTCCGGTGTCCGGCAGCGCCTACAGTTACGCCTACGCGACCATGGGCGAGCTGATGGCCTGGATCATCGGCTGGGATTTGGTGCTGGAATACGCGCTGGCCAGCAGCACGGTGGCGATAGGCTGGGCCGGTTATCTAACCAGCTTCCTGGATGCGCTAGGCTTGCATCTGCCGACCTATCTGACCACGGCCTATCTGGCCAATCCCGAGGCCGGCTTCATCAATTTGCCGGCGGTGGGCATCATATTGTTGCTGACCGCGCTGTTGGTGACCGGTATCCGCCAATCGGCGATCTTCAACTTCGTCATGGTGCTGATCAAACTTTCGGTGATCGTGGTGTTCATCGTCGCCGGCTCCGGACATATTCAGGCCGAGAACTGGGCCGACTTCACGCCGTTCGGATTCGGCGGCGTATTGACCGGCGCCGGGGTGATCTTCTTCGCCTATATCGGCTTCGACGCGGTCTCCACCGCCGCCCAGGAAGCCATCAATCCGCAGCGCGACGTGCCGATCGGCATCATCGCGTCGTTGGCGGTCTGCACGCTACTGTACATACTGGTCGCGGGTGTGTTGACCGGCATCATTCCGTACACCGATTTAAACGTTCCGGCGCCGATTGCGCTGGCGGTCGATCACGTCGGCATGAGCTGGCTGTCGCCGATTATTAAAATCGCCGCGATCGCCGGGCTAACCTCGGTGATGCTGGTGCTGCTGATGGGGCAAAGCCGAATTTTCTTCTCGATGGCCAAGGACCAGCTGCTGCCGCCGCTGTTCGCGCAAGTACATCCCAAATTTCAAACGCCGCATTTATCGACCATCCTGGTCGGCATCGCGGTGTCCTTGCTGGCCGGCTTCATGCCCATCGAAAAACTCGGCGAATTGGTCAGCATCGGCACTCTGTTCGCGTTCGTATTGGTGTGCGGCGGGGTCTGGATTTTGCGGAACAGCCATCCGGAAATGGAGCGTCATTTCAAATGTCCGGCGGTACCTTATGTGCCGATTGCCGGCATTTTGGTGTGCTTGAGTCTGATGGCTGGCTTGCCGGCCGACACCTGGATCAGGTTGTTGGTTTGGTTGTTGATCGGGTTTTCAATTTACTTCGGTTACGGCATAAAACATAGTCAATTACGCCACTAGTTCCAATTCGACCGTCGGCTTGGAATGGGTTGGGCGGCCCAGCTGGAAGCCGGCCCGCCCGCCGCCAAGGCCACCGTTAGGCATTTTCCAACTATATT